>JBDLWD010000278.1:0-2792 GCA_039804465.1 Verrucomicrobiota bacterium
GCGTTTCTTCCCCGGTCGCCCCGACGTCTGGCGCCTGCTCATGGAGCCCATCTCCTACGCCAACGGTTCCACTTTCGACGACCCCGCCATCACCTTCGGCATCGTTTTCAGCAACTTCATGGGCTCGGGCGTCTTCACATTCCAGGGCGGCTCCGACCTCCTGATAGAGAAGATGTGCGACGAGCTCCGCAAAAACGGCGTCGAGCTGCGCAAGCGCGTGCTGGTGGAGAAGGTTCTCGTCGAGGAGCGCGACGGCCGCAAGGTCGCCTGCGGCATCGTGGCCAAGGGCGGCCGCGTGATCCGCGCCAAGGCCGTCCTCTCCAACGCCAACATCAAGAACACCATCTTCCGCATGGCCGGCGAGGAGAACTTCCCCGCCGACTTCATCGAGCAGGCGAAGCAGGTCCGGGTGAACTCCAGCTCCTGCCAGGTCTACTTCGGCATCCGCAAGGGCGACAGTATCCCGAACATCGGCGACCTCGTCTTCACCTCCGACGCCCCGGCCTACAGCCCCGAGGAACTCAAGGGCCTGCGCACCACCAGCCGCACCTTCTCCGTTTACTATCCCGAGACCCGCCCCGGCTCCGACCGCTACACCGTCGTTGCGTCGTTGAACGGCCACTACGAGGACTGGGCCGCGATGGACGAGGCCACCTACGAGGAGCACAAGAAGCGCCTCATCGAGGAGAGCCTCGTGGCGCTCGAAAAATACATCCCCGGCGTGCGCGCCAAGATCGACTGGATGGAGGCCGCCACGCCCCGCACCATCGAGCGCTACACCACGCACACGCTTGGCACGAGTTTCGGCACCAAGTTCGAGGGCCTGCCCGTCTCGATGAACCTCTCGGAAAAGCTCCCCGGTCTCTTCCACGCCGGCAGCGTGGGCATCATCATGAGCGGCTGGCTGGGCACGATCAACTACGGCGTCATCACCGCCAACAAGATCGACAAATACCTCTTCGGCCTGAGGCAGGCCGCCGCCCCGGCCCCCGCGCCCGCCGTGGCCTGAGCGCCGGACATTGACTCTCGCGCCCATGACATACATTTGTAATTCATGGGTTCGATTCTCACCGTTCGCCTGACCAAAGACGAAGCCGCGCTTCTTGCCCGCCGTGCCAAGCGGGCCGGCGTGAAGAAGGCTACTTTGGTTCGCGCCCTTATCCGGGAAGAGGAGATCGTGTCCGCCGCGGACGCCTTGGCCTGGGCCTCGTCCCGCAAAGGCGACGCCGGGTTGCGCATCGGCCGCGCATGAGCCGCTACCTTCTCGATACCTCCTTCGTCATAGATCTCTTTAACGAGATCGCCGACGACCGGGAAGGGCCCGCGCATCGCTGGTTGCGAGCCCACCCGCGGGCGGAGTTGTGGATATCGCCCGTAACCTATGCCGAGGTGCTGGAGGGTGCGGGGGATTTCGAAGCCGTGCGCGCGGCGCTGGCGCGATTCCGTTGGCAGGGCATTGGTCGAGCCCACGCCGAGCGCGTCGCCCTTGGGCAGGCGCGCAGCACGCGGCGTCGCGGCGAGAACGACGCCTGGCAGGTTGCCGTCGCCGAAGTGATGGAGGCCGTCGTGCTCGGGCATGATCCCAAGGCCTTCGACCGCCTGGGCGACGGCTACGAAGATCACCTGAAAACCTGACACGCACGCATTCCACTTTGCCGCGATTCTTGACTGCGTCCGCGTGGGTGTTACCGGTATTACCATGCCGACGATCACCTTCAAAGTCACCCCGGCGGAGGCGCGAGAGCTGCGGGCGCGGGCCCGCGCCGAGCGGGCCACCGTATCCGCCTATGTGCGGTCCAAGGCGCTGCCAGAGGTCGCCGCGACGCCGAGGAAACTGGTGCTCAAGCGGCATCCGGTTTCGGGGCTCCTCTACAATGCCGCCCCGGGACCGATGGTTTCGCAGGCGGAAATCGACGCGGCGCTGGCAGACTTCCCATGAGATATCTGCTGGACGTAAACGCGCTGATTGCCGCGCACCACGCGGACAGCCCCCTGCACGCGCAGTTTCACCAGTGGGCCAAGACAGTGTCCTCCGCCGACATGGCTACCTGTGCGATGGTGGAACTGGGCTTTCTGCGCGTTTCGATGCAGGTTTTCCGCTACACGGCGGATCAAGCGGTGGGTGCTCTCGCCGCGACCAAGGAGCAGATGGGCTTCGTGCCGACCGCACCCTCGCCCGTCTTGCCCGCCTGGGCGAATACCGGCGCGAAGACCACGGACGCCTACCTCCAGCAAGTCGCGGAGTCTGCCGGGCTGAAACTGGCGACTTTTGATCGCGGCATCCCCGGAGCCGTGAAGATCGCATGATCCCAAGGCCTTCGACCGCCTGGGCGACGGCTACGAAGATCACCTGAAAACCTAACGCGCACTCTTTTGCGCCCCAGCCACGACCCCCAAGCGTGTATCTCCTGACAACCAACAACCAACACCTGGCACCGCCGCGCCCCTCGCTCCAAGCCCCCCGCTCCTCGCTTTCCCCATGCCGCTGAAAATTGAAAAACTCGTCGCCGGGTCCGGTGCCGCGCCCCGCAAGGGGCGCCTCGTCACCGTGCACTACACCGGCTGGCTGACCACCGGGGAAAAATTCGACAGCTCCGTCGACCGCGACGAGCCCTTCCAATTCGTCCTCGGCGCCAAGCAGGTGATCGCCGGCTGGGATATGGGCGTGGCCCAGATGGTCGTGGGTGACAAAATCCGGCTCACTCTTCCGCCCGAGCTGGCCTACGGGCGCGGCGGCTACCCCGACGTGATCCCGCCCGACGCCACCCTGGTCTTCGAGATCGAGCTGCTGG
>JBDLWD010000279.1:0-5101 GCA_039804465.1 Verrucomicrobiota bacterium
TGACGCCGGAGAGGGCGAAACCGCCGGTGGCGGCGACCGAGGTGATGGTAAGGTCCTGGCCGCCCTGGTTCTCCAGCCTGACCGCGTAGGGCGTGGTCTTGCCCGCGAGCGGGCTGAGAAGAGTGGCGGTTTCGCCATTGAGGCGAGAGGCGCCGGCGATCTTGACCGCGATCTGCGGGCCGACGGTGGCGGCGTCGGCCTGGGCGAGCACGACGTTGTCAATCAGTGCGCTGGAGAACGGCGTGCTGTTGGCGCGGCGACCAAGCGGCTGGATCTTCAGGGACATGAGCCCGTTCATCGCGGCGAGGTTGGCGGCGGAGGCGCGGAACGTGGCCTGATAAGTATGCCACTGGCCGAGGCGCGGCGCGATCTCGTCGGTGATGTCCGCCTCGAGGAAGGTGTTCACGCCGCCTCCGTCCATGAATGCGACGATGGTCCGGCTCGCCTGGTAGTTCTCCTCGAACTTGGCGCGGAAGGTGGCGGTGAAGAAATCGCCGTTCACGGAATTTACGGCGACGGAGTTCTGCATGAAGCCGGCGTAAGGCGTGCCGCCGAAGCCCGGGATGAGCGCGAAAGCGGAGCCGTCCTCGCTCCAGGCCTCGGTGGAGACGTAGGCGCCCTCGAAGAAGGTCCAGTTGGCGTCGCCCGTATTGAAATTAGCATTACGCAGAAGCTGCGCCGGCGTGGTGGCGGCGACGTAGCCGGTGGTGGCGGGGTCGGTGACGACGAGGCGGACGTCGTCGATCTCCACCCGGATGCCGCTGGTGAAGCTGAAACCGGGGTTCTTGCGGCCGCCGTTGGAGGCGCCGGTCGGGGTGTTGTAGGCTACGTAACCGGTTGCGCCAAACTGGTTGAATCCGCTCACCTCGACGACTGCGGTGTATTGGGCGGCGGATACGGGGAAGGAGTAGGTGGAGCCCTTGGCGGCGGTGAGGCCGGCGGTGTCGAGCGTGCCGCCGATGGTGGTCCAGTCGTTGCCGGCGAGGAATACGGGCTCGAAGCGGATGCGCTTGTAGCCGCCGACAGGGACGTTGGGGTTGTCGCCGCTGCCGCGCAGCTCGAGAATGACGACGGCGCCGTTGGCGGGCATGCCCCGGGCGCGGACGCGAGCGGTGTAGGAAATCTTGGAGAGATCGCTCTGGCCGAGGCCGCCGGCGGTGTAGGGGCTGTTGACCGTCGCGAGGGTGACGTTGGCCGCCCAGCCGCCCCAGTAGGTGGCCGATGTGACGGCGGAGGCGTTGGGCGTCATCGCCAGGTAGCCGCTGGTCGGAGCGGTGGAGAAGAGCGGGCTAGCGAAGCCCGCGTCGGTAGCCAGAGTCGGATAGATAGTAGAAAGACCGTTGCCAGGCGAGCCGGTCAGGGCGGTCGAACCCCAGCCCGCGTAGCCGGAGTTGGCAGCGTTGAAATTTAGGTCGAGCAGGGTGCTGGTGGCGGCGGGGAGAACCGGGGAGAAAGCGCCCGCCAAGGCGAACGCCAGGCATGCGCGGGTGTGGGGCAGGGGGAATTTCATGGGGTAAAAGGAGAGCTAGGAGGGGGCCGGGCAGGACTTATTCGCCGAAGATGACGTTGCGGTTTTTCACCTGGCCCTTTGCGAGGGATACGGCGCGACCGTCGACCATGCCCACGTTCACGCGGCCTTTATGACGATAGCGCATCCAGCGGTTGTTGCCGGTGTCGTCGTCGGTGGCGGTGCTGATGAAATCCTCCAGATTAACAGAGCCGCCGCGACCCCCGCTCTGCGAGGCGAAGGTGGAAGGGTTCTCAATCGAATTGGGCGACCAGCCTTTGTTGTTCGGATCCTGGCACATGTCGGCCACGAGAATGACCTCGCTGGGGCGCTTCACTTGATTGGCGAGCAGGGCGGTCTGGCCACGGGGCATGAGGCCGGCGTGCATTCCGTAGGTGAGCACGATTTCTCCGGTGGGGTTGGTCGGACCGTGGGGATTGGTGCTCGCCTCGACCGGAATCAAAGTGCCCGGGCAAACGAAAATGGAGGCCTTCTGGGAGGCAGGCACATTGATGTAAGTGGAGAGCGTGCGCGCCCAGAGCGGATCGGTGCCGGCGCCGGCGTCGGGAAGACGCCCGCGGTTGTCGTTGGCGTAGATCGTGGCCGCGAGCGCGATTTGGCGGACGTTGGAGAGGCAAACCGAGGCCTGCGCCGTCTGGCGGACGCTTCCCACGGTGGGAATCACGATCGCGGCCAGAATGCCAATGATGGCGATGACAGTGAGCAGCTCGATCAGTGTGAATGCGCGCGAAAACGTCCAAGTGCGGTTTTTCATGGGGTAAATTGGGAAAATCGGGGTTCTCGGGTCGGGTAAATGGATGCTATGTCAATACGCTTGACGAATGCAATTCTATGTAACAACAAGGAGCCAATCCCGACATTTTTAAAGCAAAAAAGAGTCGGAAACGAAAAATCCCAAATCCCCAACCACATGATCAAAAAGACTACCCTGCTCGCCCTGGCTTCCACCCTGGGCCTTTTCGCCACCATCGCCCGCTCCGAGGGCTGGAATGGCTATATGAATGTGTTCTTCAACAACGGCGGCGCAGCGGGCGGCTACATCTTCGGCTCCGGCTGGGGCGTGAGTGACCTAAAGACCACCGTCGCCGTATCCAACACTGGCACTTACATAGGCGATAGACTGGTGCTGGAACCCAACTTCAACACCTATACGGATTCACTGGCGGGAACAGATGGTGACCGGGCTTTTTGGACCAATAGCACGGACGGCGGAGTAACCGCTGGCGCAGCCGGAAACAAGTTTATGGAGGCAAATACCTTCGTTGAGACCGCGTCGATTTCCACCGCGTCCACCAGCTTCTCTGGCACGATCGATAGCTATACGTTGAACGGCAGCTACACCGCCATCGCCTTTATCAAGGTTTTGAATCCCGGCAACGGCTACTCGCTGGATGTTTTCCAAACCGCGAACTTGGTTTCCGGCGCGTCATTCAACTTGTCTGCCGACCTGTCAGCTCATCAAGGCAAACTACTGCAACAGGGCTTTATGGTATCGGGCTTGAACGCCAATCCTAACGCCAGCCTGGGCAGCGTAACGGTGACGACCACCGCCGCTCCCATCCCCGAGCCCTCCACCTACTCGGCCTTTTTCGGTCTGGCTGCGGCAGGCGTGGCTCTCGGTCTGCGCCGCAGGCGCAGCTAAAGCACGTCATCGCTGCACTACGCGACGGCCGCCCAGAAATGGGCGGCCGTTTTGTTTTTCCACTCTCAAAGTGCCGACGCGTCGCGCGCCTGCTCGGGTAAGTCGCCAGTCGACGCGGCTGGGTGGAAAATCGAACGTATTCAGGTCGATAAAGTCCTGAGTGCCCGGCTAACGCGCATGAAGCATGACCAAGCCAAAAGGATTCTCCGTATGAGACCTCGATGAAACCGAGGCGTCTGCGATCAAGAATCCGTCAAGAAAAGCCGTTTTGAGCTTCTCCACGATGGTGCCCGGGGTGGGGGTCGAACCCACAAGACTTTCGTCGGTTGATTTTGAGTCAACTGCGTCTGCCGATTCCGCCACCCGGGCACGGATCGCGAATGCACCCCCACCCAAAGCGATCAACGCACGGTGTAAACTCCAAACCCGCGTTCCGGATGGCCGGAAACGGACGGCATTTGGCGGAGAACCGTTTCCTTTCTCCGCCACGCCGCAAAAAATCTTTCCAAAACTTTGAATGTTTTCGGCCCGCGCCGGTCTATCTCTACGTCATCAGTTGTTTGTTTGGTTGCTTGGTTTGCTGGCTGAGGCGGCCCCCGGGTGGTTACCGGAGGCCGCCTCTCCTTTTTTGAGGGTTGGCGACACCGACCATGAGGCGTTTGCTACGGTGATCCGCCCGCCATGCCCGACTTCCGCGTTTATCTGCAACCCGCCGCCCGGCCCGCAGGTCGGGGGGAAAACTTTGCGGAAATCACCCTTCCGCAGGCGGAAACACATCACTTGGTTAACGTAAACCGCGCCCGCCCAGGCGACGCGGTCGTGGCCTTTGACGGCCGGGGCGCAGAGTGGCTCTGCCGCTTGGAGCGCGTGGAAGCCAAAAAAAACGCCGTTCTTAGCGTCGAATCGGCATGCGCCCGCCCTCCCCTCACCTGCGCCCTCACCCTTGGCCAAGGCCTGCCCAAGGGCGGCGTGATGGACGAAATCGTCCGCCAAGCCACCGAACTCGGCGCCGCCGCCATCGTGCCGCTGGCCGCCGCGCGCAGCGAAGTGCGCCTGGAAGCGGACCGCGCGGAAAAGAAAATCGATAAGTGGCGCTCCACCGCGATCGAGGCCGCCAAACAATGCGGCAACCCCTTTCTGCCTGAAATCTCGCCTGTGCTCGCCGTGGACGATTTTCTCGCCCTGCCCCAGGTCCGCGACGCCGAGCTTCGCCTCGTCGCGAGCCTGCATCCCGGCGCACGGCCGCTGCGAACCGCACTGGCCGACTTTCGCCTGACGAACGGTGGCCGCCCGCCGCGTTCCGCCGCCTGGCTCATCGGCCCGGAAGGCGACCTCACTGCGGAGGAGGTCGGCGCCGCGCTCTCCGCCGGCTGGATCCCCGTCAGCCTGGGTCCGCTCGTCCTGCGCTGCGACACCGCCGCCGCATTCGCGCTCTCCGTGCTCCGCTGCGATACGGAGGCATGAAAAAGCCCCGCGCGGGCAGGCGCGGGGGCGGAAAAGAAGGAAAACGCGGGCCGCGACCGGCGCTCAATTTTTAGTGGCCGACCCTTTGCCGGCCAAAAAGGCGAGGATGTCGTCGGCCTGCTGCTTGGTCGTGCCCTTGTGGTCGGCATAGACCACCTTGCCCTCGTGGATAAGGTAGGCCTGACGGTTGGAGAACCCGAAGATCGAACCCACTCCAAAGGCTTTCAAGACGACCTTTTCCGTGTCCGCCAGCAGCGTGAAAGGCAGGTTATACTTGGCCTTGAAGTCGGCCTGGGCCTTCACCGAATCGGTGCTCACGCCGAAGATCGCGACGCCCTTTTCCGACAGCTTTTCGTAGGCGTCGCGCAACGAGCAGCCTTGGGCGGTGCATCCCGGGGTGTCGGCCCTCGGGTAAAAGTAGACCAAGGTGTATTTGTTTTTGGAATACACTTGGGCCAGGTCGATTT
>JBDLWD010000280.1:0-9050 GCA_039804465.1 Verrucomicrobiota bacterium
CTGCACTGCCGGGGCGTCGGCGGCATGGGACTCGGCCCGCTGGCGATCTACGCCGCCGAGCTTGGTTTTTCGGTAAGCGGCTCCGACGATGCCATGACCGACGCCATGCGTGTGTGGCTGGAGCGCTCCGGTGTGGTGCTCACCGCTGCCGATACGATCCCCGAGGCCGCCGAGCTCGTGGTCGCCTCCTCCGCGATTCCCTCTTCACATCCTGCGCTCGAAGTCGCCGCGCGGCGAGGCCTCCCTGTGGTGCGCCGCGGCGAGTTGCTCGCCGAACTGGCCAGGCACCGTCGCCTCGTCGCCGTCTGTGGAGCGCACGGCAAGACGACGACCACCGCCATGCTGGTCACCGTGCTGCGCGACGCCGGTCTCGCCCCCGGCTACGTTGGTGGCGGACTCTTCGCCGACGACACCACCCCGCCCGCCGCCACCGGTTCGGGCGACTTGCTTGTGGCCGAAATCGACGAGAGCGACGGCACCATCGATCGCTTCGCGCCGTTTCTCACCGTTCTAGTCAATCTCGACTGGGACCACCCCGACTACTACCGCACGCAGGCCGATCTGGAGAACGCGTTCGCCTCTCTGCTTCGCCGCGCCACCGGCCCGGCCTTGATCAACGCCGAGTGCGCGCTTTCCGCCCGCGCCGCAGCCGCCGCCGGTCTGGCTCCCGGCTGCTTCACCTTTGGTCGTTCGGGCGACTACGCGCTTTCCTCGTCCGTCGCCGCCGGCCCCGCAAAGATCGAGCTCACCCTTGGGGGCCGTTTTTTACCCGCCCTGCCTGCCGCCCCGGTTCGCGCCTTTGGCGAATTCAACGCTCTCAACGCCACCGCAGCGCTTGCCGCAGCGCACCTCCTCGGCGTCAACCTGCGCTCCGACTTGCTGGCCGGCTACGCGGGTGTGCGCCGCCGCCAGGCCCTGCTCGCCTCCGGTGCCGCCTTTACCGTCATCGAGGACTATGCGCATCACCCTTCGGAAATCTCCGCCCTGCTCGCCGGCCTCCGCCCGCGCGTGCCGGCCGAGGGGCGCCTTCGCGTGGTTTTTCAGCCCCACCGCTTCAGCCGCACCGCCCGCTTCCGCGCGGCATTCGCCGATTCGCTGGCCGCAGCCGACGCGCTATATCTCCTCGATGTCTACGGCGCCGGCGAGAGTCCGCTGACCGGTGGCTCAACCACCGATCTCGCCGATACCGTGCGCGCCGCCGCGCCAGGCCTCCCGCTCGTCCACCTCGCGGGCGACCACGCTGCTGTTTTTCAACGGCTGGGCGCCGATTTTTGTCCGGGAGATTTCGTGGCCATCGTCGGCGCTGGCGATCTCGACTTCTCCGCCCGCGCCTGGCTCTCCGGCTTCAATTGGAAAGGGTGGTGGGACCGAGTCGCTGCCGAGCTTCAGACACGTGTTTCGCCGGGAACCAGTATCCAGCGTGAGGTGTCGCTCGCCGACAAGACCACCCTGCGCGTCGGGGGCGCCGCCCGTCTCTACGCCGAGCCGGTCAACGACTCCGATCTCGTGGACCTCGTCCGCGCCGCCCACAGCCTTAGCCTGCGGGTGCTGCCCCTCGGTCGCGGCTCAAATCTCCTCGTGCCCGACGAGGGCGTGGACGCGCTCGTCATCAGCCTGCGCCACTCGTTTTGGCAGAGATTCGAACCCCTTCCCGACGGCTGCGTGCGCGCAGGCGCCGGCCTGCGGCTAACGAACCTCTGTGGACTCGCCGCCAAGGCGGGCCTCGTCGGCTTCGAGTTTCTCGAAGGTATCCCCGGCAACCTCGGCGGCTCGCTCCGCATGAACGCCGGCGCCATGGGCGGTTGGATGTTCGACGTGGTCGAGACCGTCGACTTCGTCACCCTCGCCGGCGAACGCCGCACCCTGCCCAAGTCCGCTATGCACGTGGACTATCGCCACTGCGCGGAACTCGAATCCGCCATTGCCCTTGGTGCCGTGCTCCGGCCGCCGGCCGCCGGCGCGAAATCCTCCTTCGAGATCAACCAACAGATCGACGCTTACCGCGACAAACGCCGCAAGAGCCAGCCGCGCGAACCCTCCGCAGGCTGCATTTTCAAGAATCCGCAGGGCGACAGCGCCGGCCGCCTCATCGACACCGCCGGTCTCAAGGGGTCCCGCATGGGTGACGCCGAGGTTTCGCCCGTTCACGCCAACTTCATCGTCAACCACGACCACGCCCGCGCCGCCGACGTTATTGCGCTCGTCCGCCGCGTCCGCGCCGAGGTCGAGCAAAAGCACGGCGTCCGCCTCGAGCCCGAGGTCCTGCTCTACGGACGCGATTGGAAGGAATTTCTCTAATGTCCGCCGCCGCCTCTTCGCCGCCTGTTCGCATCACCGTCCTCGCCGGGGGCGTCTCCTCCGAGCGCGAGGTTTCGCTCGGTTCCGGCGCCGCCGCCGCGTCGGCCCTCGCCCGTCTCTGGCCGACGCGCCTGATCGACGTCACCGCCGCCGCCCTGCCGCCCGGTCTCGACCCTGCCCTCGACGTGGTTTTCTCCACCTTGCACGGCACCTTCGGCGAAGACGGCGGCATGCAGCGCCTGCTCGACGTCGCCGGCGTCGTCTACGCCGGTTGCGACGCCGCCTCCTCTGCCCTCACCATGGACAAGGCCGCCACCAAGCGCGCCGCCGCTTCGGCCGGCGTCCGCGTGGCGCCCGACCGCGTCTTCGCCGTCGCCCCGGGCTCCGCCCGCCCGACCGCGGACGAGTTGATCTCCGCTCTCGGCTCCGAGCGCATAGTGTTGAAGCCCAATGATCAGGGCTCCTCGGTTGGCCTTGCCCTGCCGGACGATCGCGCCGCGCTCTCGCAGGCGCTGGCCGCGCTCGCGCCGGGCAACTGGATCGCCGAGCCGCGTCTGGTCGGCCGCGAACTTTCCGTCGGCGTGCTCGGCGGCCGGGCGATGGGTATCGTCGAGATCCGGCCCCGTTCCGGCGTCTACGATTTCGCGAGCAAATACAACAAGGGCGCGACCGATTATTTCTGCCCGGCTCCGCTGCCCGACGAGGCGACCGCGGCCGTGCGCGCCGCCGCTGAAAAAGCCTTCGCCGCGTGCGGTTGCCGCGACTACGCGCGCGTCGATTTCATCCTGATTTCCCCAACTGAGTTTTTCCTGCTGGAAATCAACACCCTCCCCGGCATGAAAGAGACCAGTCTTCTGCCGATGAGCGCGCGGAGCGCGGGGCTAGATTTCACCGAATTGGTCAGGGAGTTGGTGAGTCCCGCCGTGTATCGTCTCCAGAAAACCGTCCGTTCTTCCGCCTAGCCGCCCGCCGTGAACCACGTTCCCATTCTTCCGCAGACCGCCCCCACCTGGCGCGACAGCCTCGCGCCCGTGGCGGCGCCGCGTCCGCGCAACCGCACCGGCCGCCGCCGGCTTGTCGTCACGGCGCTTCGCCACTGGGTCGGCGTCGGCCTGGCCGCTGCGTGCTTGATCTTTGGATACATCGCCTGGCGCGCCTGGAATTACAACCCGGCCGCGCTGGCCGCGCCCGCCACCTCCGCCCCGTTGCGCGAGATCGTCGTCCGCGGCGATGGCGCGCTCGGGCGCGCCTGGGTAGAGCGCACCCTCGGCGTCCGCCCTGGCGTGGAGCTCATGTCGCTCGATCTGGAGGCCCTGCGCGACCGCCTTCTCCAGTCCGGCCAGGTGAAGGTCGCTGTAGTGACCCGTCGTTTCCCCGACGTGCTCGCCGTCACTCTCGAGGAGCGCAGCCCCGTTCTGCGCGTTCGCGCACAGGGTGACGACGGCGTCGACCGCCACCTCTTTGTCGCACGCGATGGATTCGTATTCGTCGGCGAGGGCTACGATGACGCGCTCGTGCAGGGCCTGCCCTGGCTGGCCGGCGTGAATCTCGCCCGCGATTTATCCGGCCGCGGCTTCGCCCTCGTGCCCGGCATGGATTCGGTCTCCGACCTGCTTGGCACCGTGCGCGCCTCCGCGCCCGCCCTCGCCAAGGATTTCCAGATCGTCTCGCTCGGTCGCTACGCGCGCGACGGCGTTGTGCTCGTGCGCACCTCGGAGGTATCCGAGATCGTCTTTGGCACTCGCGACGATTTCTACCGCCAGATCGCCCGGCTCGACTACATCCTCGACGAGATCCGCGCCCGCCCCGCCGCCACTCCAGTGCGCTCGATCAACCTCGCCATCGGCGGCCGCCAGGTGCCCGTTGCATTCGAGGCCACCGTCAAAGAGTCCGCCCGATCCGGCGCCGCAGCCCCCGCCCGCCCGTTGCGTCCCGCCCACGCCCCGGCGACGTCCGCGCCCGTGGTCCTGACCTTTTTCCGCATCTAAAAAGCCGTCCTTTCCCCCTTCTCCAGCAACCATCCGCCGTGCCCGCCTTCTCCAAATCCCGCATCGTCGGCGCCGTCGAAATCGGCACCTCCAAGGTCACCGTCCTCGTCGGCGAAGTCGCCGGCGCCAAGCTCAGCCTCATCGGAGTCGGCGAGTTCGCCTCCCGCGGCGTGGTCAAGGGCGTCGTGGTCGATTCCCCCGCCGCCGGCGAGGCCACCCACCGAGCCCTCGTCGCCGCGGAGAAAAGCGCCGGCGTGGCGATCGAGCAGGTCTACCTTGCCCAGAGCGGCGCGCACATCGACGGCTTCTACCACGAGGCCACGGTCAACGTCGGCGGGCTCGAGGGCCGCGTCGGCCAGCCCGACATCGACAACGTCTACCGCCTCGCCAAGGCGAAGGCCATCCCCGCCGGCCGCTGCATCGTCCACTTCCTGCGCCGTCCCTTTTACCTCGACGGCTCCCTCGTCGCCTCGCCCGAGGACATCCGCGGCGACCGCCTCGCGGTCGGCGTCTGGCACGTGCACGGCGACAAGAACCGCATCGCCGACGGCGTGCACATCATCCGCAATTTCAACCTGCCCGTCACCGAGCTCGTCCTCTCCTCCCTCGCCGGCGGCAACATCCTCACCACCCCCGAGGAACGCCAGCACGGCGTGCTCGTGGTCGACATCGGCGCCGGCACCACCGACTACGCCTACTACCGCCACGGCCGCCCCTACGTGGCCGGCGTAGTCGCCGTCGGGGGCAACCACCTCACCAACGATCTCTCGCTCGGCCTCCGCATCACCGAGGGCCAAGCCGAGAAGATCAAGACCCTGCACGGCCGCGCCACCGTCTCGGCCAAGGACCGCGCCGACGCCGTCTGGCTCAACGGGGACATGGGCATCGGCGACCGCCGCTTCCCCCGCATGACCATCGAGCAGATCACCACCGCCCGTGTGCGCGAGTTGCTCGAGGTGGTTCGCAAAAAGCTGGGTAACATCTACGCCCCCGGCGACACCCTCGCCGGCGTCGTCATCACCGGCGGCACCTCCGCCCTGCCCGGCATCGACGAGGCCGCCGCCCGCGTCTTCGAGGTGCCCGCCCGCATCGGCTCCCCCCGCGTCGACGTCGCCGACAAGCTCCGCGACCCCGCCTACAGCACCGCCCTCGGCCTCCTTTACCAGGGCCTCTCCCAGCAGATCGAGACCGCCGCGACCAAACCCGCCGGCTTCATGGACAAAGTCCGCAAGGCTGTCGACTCCCTCGCGCGTCTCTAAAGAGATAGAATTTTCAACGCAGAGACGCAGAGGCGCAGAGCCCGGACCAAGTTTACCGTTCCTCCCTCCCATCTGTTTTTCTCCGCGTCTCCACGCCTCCGCGTTAAATAAACACTGCCTGTTCCTCGCCGCCATGTCCGACGCCTCCACCGAGCTGCCGCTCCCCCTCTCCGCCGACCTCTTCACCGACCGCCGCATCGCCATCAAGGTCGTCGGCCTCGGCGGCGCCGGCGCCAACGCCGTCGATCGCCTCAAGATGGAGAACCTCGACCGCCTCCAGATGGCGGTCATCAACACCGACGCCCAGGCCCTCGCCGCCTCGCCGGTGCAGGACAAGGTGCTCGTCGGCGCGGCCATCACCCGCGGTCTCGGCGCCGGCGCCGATCCCGACCTCGGCCGTCAGGCCGCCGAGGCGGACCGCGAGAAAATCGCCGCCGTGGTGAAGGACTGCGACCTCGTTTTCCTCGTCGCCGGCATGGGCGGCGGCACCGGTTCGGGCGCCGCACCCACCGTGGCGGAGATCGCCGCCGAACAAGGCGCCGTGGTCGTCGCATTTGTCACCCTGCCTTTCAGCTTTGAGGGCGGCCGCCGCGCCAAACAGGCCGACGAGGGCCTCCAGGCCCTGCGCAAGGTGTGCGACGCCGTCATTCCGCTGCCCAACGATCTCCTCCTTCAGGAAGCCGCCGAGGGCGAGACCGTGCTCGACAGCTTCGCCCGCGCCGACGAGTGGATCGGCCGCGGCGTGAAATCCATCTGGTCGATGATGTTCCGCACCGGCCTGATCAACCTCGACTTCGCCACCCTCCGCCAGGCCTTCCACACCCGCGGTGGCAAGACCCTCTTCGGCCTCGCCACCGGCGCCGGCGCCGACCCCGTCGCCGAGGCCTTGGAGAACCTCAAACTCTGCCCGCTGCTCTCCACGCCCGAGTTTGCCCGCAAGGCCGACCGCCTGCTGGTCAACATCGTCGGGGGCACCGATCTCACCCTGCCCAAGGTCAACGAGATCATGGCCGCCGTCACCGAGCAGTTCGGCAAGGAGGCACACGTGATCATGGGCGCCGTGATCGACGAGACCTGCCAAGGCCGGGTCGAGCTCATGGTCCTCGGCACGAGCGATGTCGGCGCCCGCGTTTTCACGCCCCGTCGCGCTCCGGCCTCGCGTTCCCGCGGCGCCGCCCCGGCTGTTCCCGCGCCGGCTGGCGACTCCGGCCTCGTCACCTCCACCGCGGAAACGCAGACGTCCGCTCCCGCCGTCGCCCAGGCTGCGGAGGCCCAGATCGACACCGGCGGCGACTCCGCCGCCAAGCCCGCCCGCAAGGCGCGCCCCGGTGCCGCCCCCGGCGTTCCGGTCGATCAGGTCGATCAGGTCGAGCTCAGCTTCGGCGAACACGAGACCCGCGGCAGCTTCGAGAAGAGCGACCGCAATCTCTTTGAGGGCCAGGATCTCGACGTGCCCACTTATCTCCGCCAGGGTTTGAAGCTACACCTCTGAGCCGGGCCGCTCCAGGTCATCGTGACCGCTAAACCGGTCACGGCCCTTTTGCAAAAAATCCGGTCGGTTGAGGAATCGTGCCCTGACCTGCGCCTCCAGAAGCACATCGTCGAATCCGCCCCGCTTCCCGCCAGAAGCTGCATGTCGCTTCGAAACCTGGATCGGCCAGTTTTCAGCCGAGCCGCAGTTCGTCTCCGCCTTTTAGGTCCAGCCCGGCCTGTCGCTCCGCTCGTCGCCGGCCAAGATCGTCCCACGCATCCACCAGCCGGCGATTGAACCAGCGCCGTAGCGTGGCAACCGCCTTGGCCTCCTCGGGGACGAGGCGCGAGCCCACCAGTTGTTCCAGCGCACGCCACGAGAGCGCCGAAACCGGGATGCTCATGGCGGTTTGCTTGCGCAGCACGTGGCGGGGTTCTGGCGCGAGCAGCCGGGCGCGCTTGCGTCCGCCGCCGAGGCCGTCGTCCAGCACCACGAGATGAAGTTCCAGGTGTCCGCCGGTTTCCTCGCAGCGCGGCAGCAGGCCGTCGGTGTCGAGTTCACCGTCGCCAAAGGGCAGGGCGGCCTGCGCGGGATTATCGGGAGGCGCGCCCGTGCCGGTATAGGCGTCGCCCGACTGGATGAGCGCGAGGAGCAGTTTGGGTGGCAGGCGCGCGCCGGCAGCGAGACCGGCGCCGCCGAGGCGCTGCACCGCCGCGGGCGTGAGTTGGAAGGTGACGACTCGACCTTGCAGGTTCGCTTTGGCGTAAAGACCGGAACCGTCGGCGTAGGCGTGGAGCGAGGGCATGCCACCATCCTGCCCGAGGGGGTGGGACATTTGCTGGTCGAGTCCTTGGCGCAGGCCAGGGCCAGCGCCGGCCCGACGAATCTTTGTTCTGTGATACGGGATCCAACCGTGGATGTCCTACCCCCTGTGGGAAAGTAGGGGCATGGATTCTTCGTTTCCATCTTCCAGCTCTCTGGCTCCCGGATTGGTTAATCGTCCGGCGGTGCGCGATGACGACCGCGCGCGGCGGCGGATTTTGACGCGCCTGGGCCGATACGAAGGTCCCCTCTCCCCGATCTGGGCGGTGCTGATTCGCGACGCATCGCCAGCCACCTTGCTGGAGCTGGAAAAACTGCTGCGCCGACCCGCGCGCTGGTGAGCCCATGCGCCGTTTTTGGCCGACCCCGGTTGACGGCGGGGTTAGAATCCAAATTCCCGTGATTCTCATTCATCAGTTAAGCCGGCCGTCTTTGTGCACTCCATCGTGCGGTTGCATCGATGCCCTCCGGTCATCCGTGCGGTCCACGGTTCTCTGAAAGCAAACTAGCCTTAAAATTTCATGCCAAAATCTTCCATGCCTATCCCGCTCGTCGAAGTCTGCGCGCTCACCCACCGAGGTAAAATGCGCGAGGAAAACCAGGACGCCTTCGTGGCGGGCGATCATGTCCAGCCACCTCCTCCGCCGGAGCAGACTGCGATTCACGATGGCACCGTGCCAGCCGACGGTTCGCTGGTGGCGGTGATCGACGGCATGGGCGGACACGGCGGCGGAGATGTCGCGGCCGGATGGCTTGCGCGACGCTGGGCCGGCCGTCGACCTGCCTCGGCCGCCGAGCTCAAGCGCGGTATTTTCGCGGACCACTTCGCGCTGCTCGCGGAGGCGCGCGGATCGGCTCACCCGATGATGGGCGCGGTAGCGACCGGCGCGGTGTTGCGCGGCGACAAGATCGATCTCTTCCACGTTGGCGACACCCGCGCCTTCTTCGTGGGTCCGGCCAACACCGTTCTCCTGACCAAGGATCAGGTGAATGCCCGCGGCGTGCTTACGGAAGCCTTCGGCGGCGGGTCGATGCCCGGCGGGATAGACGACATTCAACCGAGCCTGCTCAAACTGGCCTGGCCTGCAGGGCAGGTCCTGCTTTTGGCCAGCGACGGGGCCTGGCGCCACCTCCCGCCCGAGGTGATTTCGACCGTGTATGCTGCGCGGCCCAAGCTGCACGATTTCGTGCTGACCCTTGCGGCCGTGGTCC
>JBDLWD010000281.1:0-8673 GCA_039804465.1 Verrucomicrobiota bacterium
GCGAGGCCGCGGCGGGTAAAGGGTTTGGAGCGGTCGGTGGCCGCCTCCAGCATTTCCGGAAGGATCGGCGGCGGGGTGACGAGGTTGGCCTGCCCGACGCGGGGCTGGGTGTAGAGCAGCACCTGATCCATATCGAGCGTGTCGGAGCGCGGCGCGCCGCCGAACATCAGCCAGGAGCCGAACTCGGAGATGTCGCTGGAGTCTCCGTCCTGGGTCATCGCGCCGCGGCCGGCCGGGATGGCCCAACGGCCCTTGAAGGAAAAGGATGCGATGTCCATCCAGCCCCAGTTCCACGTCATGCGGGCTCGGTTGGAGAGTTCGGGATCGTTTGAAAGGTCGGCGAGCGAGCGGAGCGGACCGAGGGTGTATTGCAGGTAGTGTTTGGCCCAGCGCTCATCGAAGTTGTATTTCACCGTGCGATCGCAGATGGCCATGATGTAGGCCTTGCCGGTGGGATCGCCGTATTTGTTGGAGGCGTTGGAGAATTGGGTGACGGCGGCTGTGCCCCAGGTTTCGCAGGCGAGTTTGCAGGCGGCGGCCCACATCATGCGCTGGTTCGGGGTGGAGCCCTTGCCGTAGTTTGGCATGGTGGTGTATTCCGTGTAATACTCGTCCTTGATGGACTGCGGAAAGCGGTGCTGCCAGCGCAGGTAGGTATCCATGCCGGGCCATCCGGAGAAGCCGCCGTTGGCGCCGCCGGCGTCGGCCGAGCCGTCGACGTTGGCGATGACGTAGCTGAGCTGGGACCAGACGCCTGCGGATTCGTTGCCGCGCTGGAGCTTGGCCTGAGTGGTCCAGAAACCCGTGCGACCGGCGCGGTGGGGACCTGAAGTCTGGGTGAGGTTGATGCCGCGGGTGGAGATGTCGTCGAAGTAGGCCTCGTGGCGCAGTTCGTAAGTGTCCTGGGCGATGAGCGGAGAGGCGGCGCAGGCGACGGAGAGCAGGATGGCGAGAGGCGGAAGAAACGAGTGGCGGATCATGGGGCGGAGACGCGGAGGCGGAGGAAGCGGGCGCCGGAGAAGGGGAGTGGCGCAGGGTCGGTGACGGAGACCTCTGAGCCGGGTGTGCCGGGATTGGTGGCGATGATGGACCAGGAGGCGGGAGAGAGCAGATCTTGGGAAGCCTGCACCTCGTAGGTGATTTCGCCGGGCGGGCGGGCGCGGAAGAAGGTCAGGGTGAGGGCGGGACTATTGTTCGTAATACGAACATTGGGTTCGGTCTCGGGGGCGAGGGGGGATGTGCCGAGGGCGAATTCGAGGAGGTTTGGGCGGTTGTCGGCGTCGGGATCGGAGAGGTCGGCGGCTAGGCCTGAGCCGGAGGCGGCGTCGGGGCCGAAGTGGGTGACGCGCCAAGCTTGGAGCGGAGTGAGGGGAGGAGGGGCGACGGAGACGGCGAGGGTGCGGGAGGTTTCCGCGAGGGCGTTGGCGGCGGTGAGGCGAAGAACGTAGTTCCCCGGAGCCGAGAAGGTGGCGGAGGTGGAGGGCGAGGCGGGGTTGGCGAATGAGACGGTGGCGGCGGGCGCGGAAGGAGTGGCCGCGGGAGCACTGACTAGAGACCAGAGAGCGGAGGAGCCGGCGGATGCGGTGCCCGAGAGGGCGGCGGGGATGCCGGAGGTGGCGGCGGGGGCAGGACCGGGGTCGGGATCGGGCGCGTAGTTGCCACGATAATACACGGTGAGCCTAGGGCGGAGTTCGGCGTCGGCGCCGTCGTCGGAATTGATGCGGCTGATGGCGTTGGTGGAGGAGGCTTCGAGGCCGGGGCAAAGCACGAGGAGGTTGAGCGGGGTGCCGGCGGCGCGGGCGGACTCCGCCAGGGCGGCGAAGGCGGGGGTGCCGACGAAGGAGAGCGGACGCGAGGTGAGGGTGGCGTCGTAGCCGGGGACGGTGGCGAGAATCTCGGGGCCGAAGTCGGCGCCGGGAGTGGTCCAGAGGTCGGTGGCGGAGGAGCCGCCGGTGCGGGAGGACCAGGTGGCGCCGGTGCCGGCACCGTTGGTGGAGGCGGAGGAACTGTTGCCGGTGCCCTCGACGGGAAGGGACAGGAGCGGACGGAGTTCAAGGTCGGCCATGATGCCGGTGCCGGCGCCGGGGGTGGTCCAGAGATCCAGGGTGGCGTCCTCGATGGCGGCGTCGGCGGGAAGGCCGGCGAGGTCGAAGGAGAAAAGCATGCGCATGCCGGCATCGCCCCAGCGGCCGACGATGATCTGATCGCGCGCGCCGGAGTTCCAGCCCGGGCTGTCGCCGCGAATGAAGGTGGCGATGTGTTGGTAGCCGTCGAAACTCTGGCGAAAGGTGGCGGGAACGGGCGCGGCTACGCCGACGGGGATTTGAACGGTGGTGGGGTTTCCGTCCACGGAGGCCTGGCACTGCAGGGTGTAGGCCCCGGGGGTGGAGAAGCGGACGGTGGTGGCGACGGCGGAGGGGTTGGCGAAAGTCACCTCGCCAGGGCCGGACGCCTTGGACCATTGCAGGATGGGCGGGATGGATGGATCGCTGGAGGTGGCGGAGACGGCGACGCGGAGGTCGATGTTCGGGCGGGCCAGGGTGACGCCGGCGGCTCCGGGGGCGAGCAGGTTGAGGGTGGCGACGGGACCGGGGGCGAAGAAGCGGGCGTAGTCGAACTGGGCGGACGCGGGGAGCTGGGTGTCGTCCACGGAGGTGGTGCCTCCCAGCGGGGCGGCGATGGAGGTGAGCCAGATGTTGAGATCGTTGTGGGGAAACTGGCTGGCGGAGACGGTTTGGACGACGGTGCCGTTGAAAAAGTAGCGCACGACCGTGGGGGTGAATTCGCAGCCGAAGACGTAGAAGTCTGCGTTGAGAGACGGAGTGGAGACGTTTTTGAAGCCGTAAGTAAGGTGGGGCGTGGGAAGGTGGCGGTGGGTGTTGACGCTGTATTTTAGCGGGGTGACGGAGTCGTTCTCGATGGCGTCGAGCTCGATGGCGACGGTGTCGGTGGCGGGGCGGTTATACTTCATCATCCAGAATGAAGTGTGCCAGCCGCCGCCAGGCGGGACGCGCATGCGGGCTTCGTAGTAGCCGTAGCGGAAGAGTTTTTTGCTGATCAGGCCGCCCCCGGTGTAGTTGGTGGAGCCGAAGGTTTCTTTCTTGAGGTCGAGGTGGAGGATGCCGTTGGCGACGCGGACATTGGCGGCGCGCTGAAGGCTCCAAAAGCGGGTGTCGGTGCGAAAATTCCACTTGGAGGTATCGAGCGCGGGGGCGTTGAACTCATCGGACCAGGCGAGCCGGTAGCCTGAGACGGGTGTGCCGGGGTAAGGGGTGGCCGGGCCGGTGGATGGATCGATGTCTTGGGCCAAGGCGGAGGCGGTCAGCGAGGCGGCGTAGAAGGCGACTGCGAGGACGGGGCGGATGAGCAGGCGAAACAGGCGGAGAGCGAGAATAGAAAGGACGAAGAATGGAACGGACGGCGTCACGAGAAGGTGGATACTATGTTCCGGAGGCGCGGTAAAGGCGGCGGAGTTGCGGTTGGTGCCGCTTCGCGGAGCCGTAGCGAAGGTGCGGAGCCAAGAGGTCGCGAAGTTCGCAAAAAGACAGAGCTGGGATCGAGCCGGGAGAGCGGGTTAAAAAAGGCCGAGAAATCTCGGGTTAATCTGAAAGAGCGATACCCTCATAAGGGATTTTTACACGAGGATGTGTCAGGGGTTGGTCACGCGCAGGCGCAGGAACCGGGCGCCGGACGCGGGCAGCGGCATTGAGGCGCGAACCTGCTGGAGCGTGCCGTTGTCGGAAAGAACCGTGCTGGTGACGCCGCTGGCGGACCAGACGACGGGCTGGGTGGCGAGCGAGGCGGTCCACTCGGCGACCAGCGTGACCGCGTTGAGCGCGGACACGGCGCGCACGTAGTCGAGGCGGAGTGTCGAGGTGGCGACGTCGGTGGACACGGTCGGCGCGGGGGCGGAAGCGGCGCTGTTCGGATTGGAGCCGAGCGCAAACTCGATCAGATTTAACAAGCCGTCGCCGTCCGGGTCCGCCGTGTCGGCGGCGTTGCCGGAATTGGCCGGGGAGCCGAAATTCGCGAGCCGCCACGATTCGAGGGGAGTGAGCGGAGGCGTGGCCACGTTCACCGAGAGCGTGCGGAAGCTTTCGCCGAGGGAGTTCGTTGCGGATAGACGCAGGACGTAGGCGCCGGCGGCCGAGAAGGTGACGGTCGTGACGGGAGCTGCGGCGTCGGCAAAGACGGCGGCGCCCGGGCCGCTGACGAGCGACCAAAGCGAGGAGGTCGCGTTGCTGACGCCACCCAGCAGGCGGGCGGCTTGGTTGACCGTGGCGGAGGGCGCGACGCCGGGGTTGGTGGACGGGACAAGGGGATATGAGAGCGTGAGCGTGAGTAGCGGACGTCGCGCCACGGTGGTGTTTTCGTCGGTGGCGAATCTGACGAAGTTGTTGTTGGCGCCGGCCTCGGTGAGCGGGGAGACGAGTGCGAGGTTCAGCGGAGTGGAGCCCGATACCGCGGATTGCACCGCCGAGACGAAGGCGGGGCTGCTTGCGAAGGTTTTCTGCGTCTGGGTTTGCGAGGAGGGGAAGCCGGCAATCGTGGCGAGGATGGCGGACCCGATATCGCCGCCGGCGGCGGTCCAGGAGGTGGCGCCGTCGAAGGTGGTCCAGTCCGCGCCGGTGCCGACGCCATTGCTCGCGGTGGAGCCGTTGCCCGTGCCTTCCACGAAGGAACGCAGGAGTGGACGCAGCTCGATGTCTGACACGGAGCCCGAGCCGACCGCGTCGGTCCAGACGTCGAGGGTCGCGGAGGAAACGGCGGCGCCGGCGGGCGCGGCGGAGACGTCGAAGCCGACGAGGGTGCGCAGCATGGCGGAGTTCTTGCCCACGAGCATCTGGTCGCGCGCGCCGGAGTTCCAGGTGGTCGTGTCGGCGCGAATGAAAGTCGCGGCGTGCGAGTAGCCGTTGACCCCTTGGCGCAGCGCGATCGAAGTCGGCGGAGCGACGAGAACGGCGAGGTCGAGGGACACGGAGCCGAGCGCGTTGGACGCGGTGGCACGCAACACATAGGAGCCCGCGGCCGAGAAGGCGACCGCTGTGTCGGCGGAGCCGGCGTTGGCGAAAGTGGCGATTCCCGGGCCGGAAACCTGGGTCCAGGCGAGTGTGGTGGTGGAACCGCCGCCCACGGCGGCGACGAGACGCAGGGCGGATGCGGTGTCGGCGAGCGTTAGGGGCCCCGAGGCGGGGCTGGCGACCGGGCTGAATAGTGTGACGGACGGTGCGTCCACGTCGGGAAAGCCGGGCAGTGGCGTCCAGAGCAGGTTGACGCCGCCGGCGGTGTGCTGAAGCGAGAAGGAGCCGTAGGTCGCGGCGGTGTTGCCCGCCGAATCGGCGGACACGGTGCCGAGCGTGAGCGTGCCGGAACGGCTGCCGCACGTGATGAGCGGGAAGGAGCGTGCGGTGCGCCAGTAGGTTTGGATAAAATTGGCGGTCGAGCCTGAGTCGTTTAGGGTGATGTCGACCCGGGCCCCGGAGGTGATGGCGAGGACTGGCGCGGATACCGAGCCAATGGAGTTCGCGTTGTTGGCGTTGAATGATGCGCGGAGCGCTGACGTTGCGCGGAGGTTTAGCGAAGACCCTACGGAGAAGGCGCGGGGGGCGAACGTGCCTGAGATGGAAAGCCCGCCCGAGATGGTGGCGTTGCCGGAGATCGTGGTGCCCGCGGCGGTGGTGACCGTGCTGGCGAGAGAGCCGGCCAGGACGAGCGCGCCTGCGTCGAGCGAGGTCGGGCCCGAATAGGTGTGGTTGCCTGTGAGCGTCAGGGTGCCGGCGCCGCGTTTGCGGAAGCCGCCCGCACCCGAGATGGGAGAGCCGAAAGAGGCGTCGGTATCGGCGCCGAAGCCGAATTCCGCGCCGGCTGCGACGGATACGGACGGCGCGGCGAAGGGCGCGGCCACGCCCCGGCCCACGAAGAGTTTTCCTCCGGAAATGGAGATGTTGTCGGAAACGGAAACGGGGCCGGCGAGCACCCAGGTGGAGGCGCCTGTCTTTATGAGATCGAACAAGGCGGGGCGGAGTTGCCGCGTGCCGTCGGTGCCGGTGTAGGGGATGACATAGCCGTCCATTCCTTCGTCTGATATGGAGCCGTTGAATACGTTGTCGGCGGCAGCGTAGGAGCCGCCAAGCGTGAGGCGCGCATCGTTTCTTAGCTCGGTGTTGTTGCTTTGCGACACGGGGACGATGACCACATCGCCGTCCCAGGTGAGCGGGCCTGTGCCGGAAGACTCGAGCATGCCGTCCATGCCCCAGTTGGTCATGCGAATGGGCCGGGCGGAGGTGGCGGCGGGGCCGTTATAGATGAGGCGCGGCCGCCAGTTGTCGGAGTGCTGGTAGCGCGGGCCGAACTCCAGGGTGGCGTTGGCGGTCAGGCCAAGCGCGGACATGTTGGAAATAGAAACCGGGCCGCGGGCGATGCGGAGTTCGCCGGTGTGTTGGTTGCCCGCGGGCAGGGTGAAAAGGCTGTCTCCGGCGCGGTTTATATGGCGCAGGCCCGAGCCGAGCGGCTGGCCGAGCACGATGGCGCCCATGGATGTGTTGGTGGCGAGCGAGGAAAGGAAGTCCACGTCGCGCGGCGCGACGCCGTCGCCCGAGATGAGGCCGTTGAGCCGCAGGACAACGCCGGCGGTGCGGCTGAGGTTGGCGAATTGGAGATTTTGCAGGCCGACGATGTCGGTCTGGAAGGTCTGGTTCGCGGAGACGTTCGTGTTCACGAGGATCCCGCCATGCGTGACGGAATCGTCGCCGGCCTTGGCCGAGCCGAGGAGCAATTTGCCCGGGCCGGAGAAAACGTGGGCAGGAAGAGAGGCGCCTTCGAGGTAGAGGGTTTGGGGGCTCTGGTCGGTCGGCAGTGAAATGGCCGCGGGGGCGGCGGGCAGGTTGAATACGGCGGTCACGCCCGCGCCGGGCAAACCGTCGGGGCCCCAGTTGGCGGGTTTGGTCCAGTCGCCGTCGGCCGCTCCGATGAAGCCGGGCTTCTGATAGTAGCGGACGTAGTCCCAGAGTGTTTCGGCGCCGTTGAGAGCGGCGTTGGGGCGGAGCCAGTCGAGGACCTTGGTGCTAAGAATGATCTGGGCGGGCAGGATCGATTCGATGTCGTTCATGCCGGATGCGGGGGCGGTGTAGACATTCTGGCCGTTGAGGTAGACCACCTGAGTGTTGTCGGTGCGCCATTCCAGGCCTATGGTGATGTATTGGCTCAAGTCGCCGAAAGTGGCGGCGGTCTTTCGGTCATAGTCCCAGGTCCGTCCGGGGGAGAGGAGTTTGCCGGTGTCAGGATTGATCCGCTGGATGGTCGGGAGGAAATGGTCCCAGTTGCCGAAGCCGAAGTTGTTCTGAACCCCGCTGGTGTCCTTGTTGAAGAACTCGGGTGCGTCTATCTCGTAACCGTGGATGTATTCGTCGGTGGCGGCGTGCCAGTAGGCGGTGTCGACGCCGCGGGCGGCTGCGGGCGGCAGACGGAGGCGGGCCTCGTGGTAGCCGAACTTTTGGGCTTGGTCGGCGATGATGCCGCCCTGGTTCCAGTTGGCTTCGTTTTCCAGGTCTGCTGTGGTGGCCGAGGCCAGGGGAACGGCGCCGATGTATTGCAGCCGGGTGCGGAGATTGCCGCCGGAGACGACGTAGGCGCTCCGGCCGGCGAAGGTGCTCCAGAGAGATTGGTTTAGACTGGAGCCGTCGAAGTTCTCTTCGATGGATAAGAGCGTGTAGTCCTGCGGGGCGTCGGCGGCTGGAGCCCAGGGTGCGAGGCGCGGGACGAATTGTATCCCGTCTACCACTACGTTTCCGTTTGCGCCGTTGTTGCGCACCGTCAGCGAGGCGTCGGTTCCGGCTTCGGTGCTGATAGTGGTCAGATAATTCCACGCGCCGCCGTTGAGCTGCTGGTTTACCGTAAAGGTGCGGTTGCCGTCTGGGAATATGACATCGACAGGCGTGTTGGTGGCCCGGTTGGAGTGTGCGGTCCAGCGAAGGTAGATGTCGTATAGGCCGCGCGCCGGAAGAGTGGGAGTGAAGGTGTAGGTTGCGGTGGGCGTGGAGCCGGAGACTGCGCCGGCGAAGAGCGCCAGGTTGCCGAAGCTGCCGTTTACCGAGGAGGTGGCCCAGTTCCCGTTGAAGGAAACGCCCGGGGCGACGTTGCCTGCGGTGGCGTTGTCGAGCAGCAGCGCGGGGGAGGCCCATACTCCCCGAGCCCCGGGGCTTTCGCCTCCGGCGCCAAGGGAGCCCACGGTATACAAGTAATGCACGCCAGCTTGCGCAGTGGAGTCGACAAAGGTCGTGGCGGAGGAGGGGAGCGATGCGGCGAGAATGGTGGAGTCGCCCCCGGTGGAGCTGGAGCGCCTGACGACATAGCCGGTCGCGTTCTCAGCCGTAGTCCACGAAAGTGCGACCGAGCCGCTGTCATTGGCGGTGACCACGGAAATGTTGCCCGGCTGGAAGGGCTGCGCTTGCGCGCGACTAATGATCAAAAAAACGATTAAAAGAACTTGGGCGATGCGGGGTGGCATGGGGCGATCGAAGTCGGGCGGTCAAAGGATGCTGAAGCCGGAGAAGGGCTTAGGCTCGATATACTAGTTTAAAGCAATCCAGTGGTAGAAGTAGCGGCTTTCTCGTGTGGCGTGAGTTGGCGCTTAAGTCGGTTAATAGGCAGTGTAGGGCTCCATTAAGTGGGGTT
>JBDLWD010000282.1:0-3711 GCA_039804465.1 Verrucomicrobiota bacterium
CCTGGCCGTATTGGAAACCGTCTGCTAGGGCTGAGACCTTGGCCTGTGCAGCGGGAAGGAGTTGGCCGTCGAGGAGGACTTGGGGGGCGAGCGACATGTAAGGAGGATTATTGCCCACGAAACACACTAAAGGGCACGAAAAGAAAACTGAGGAGCTGACGACGTGCGGGAGCACGTGTGGTCGTTTTCGTGTCTTTTCGTGTGTTTCGTGGGCTACTGGTTTTGCAGCGCCTGCTGCATGGCGCGGCCTTTGTGCAGCGTCTCCTCGTATTCGGCATCGGGATCGCTGTCCCAGGTAATGCCGCCGCCGACGTGGTAGGTGGCGAGGCCATCTGCGCAGGTAATGGTGCGGATCGCGATGGCGAGGTCGGCGTCACCGTCATAACCGAGGTAGCCAAGCGCGCCAGTGTAGGCGTGGCGCGGGACGGGTTCTAGTTCGGAGAGAACCTGCATGGATCGGATCTTCGGCGCGCCTGTGATGCTGCCGCCGGGGTGCAGCGCGCGGAGAGCATCGAAACGGTCAAGCCCGGGGGCGAGTTCGGCGGAGATGGTGGCAACGAGATGGTGAACGGTGGCGTAGCTCTCGAGTTCGTGGCGTGCCTCGACGCGGACCGTGCCGGAAGCGGCGATACGGCCGAGATCGTTGCGAGCGAGATCGACGATCATGAGGAGTTCGGCGTGGTCCTTGGCGCTGGCGAGCAGGCGGGTGCGATGGGCGGCGTCAGCGACCGGGTCCGCCAGGCGGGCGATGGTGCCCTTTATCGGGCGGGTTTCGAGGCGGCGGCCAGTGACGCGGAGCAGGCGTTCGGGCGTGCTCGACACGATCTGGTGGTCGCCGAAGTCGAGGTAGGCGGCGTGGGGAGCGGGGCTGAGCGAGCGGAGTCGGGAATAAAGCGCGGCGGCGGAACCGGAAAAGGGCGCGGCGAAGCGTTGGGTAAGGTTCACCTGATACACGTCACCCGATGCGATGTAGTCGCGGATGCGCGAGATGGCGGCGGAGTATTGGGCGCGATCAAGATCCGGCCGAAGCACGCCGACATCGTAATACGATGATTGACGAAATGCCGGGGCGGGCTGGGTGGAGAAGGACGGAGGCGGGGCTGTGGCAACGAGGGAGCGGAGGCGGGAGAGGCCGGAGACGGTTGCGGCAACGAGGGTGGCGCGGCGGGTAGCGTGGTCGTAAACCAACGCCTCGTCGTAAAGGGCGAAGGCCAGCGCGGGCAGGTTCGGCGCGGTGTCGGGATTTCTTGGATACACGCGATCGCGGGCGGCGCCGGCCTCGTAGCCGAGCCAGCCTATGGCCCCGCCGACAAAGGGCAGGCCAGGCGTGGGCTCGCACGCACGGGCGGCGAGCAGGTCGCGAAGGAGACCCAAAGGATCAGCGGAGGGGTGCGATTCAAGGCGTCCGTCGGCATGCGATAGGGTCACGCCGGAGGCGTCGGCGCGCATCACCAGGGAAGGTTCACAGGCAAGGATGCTGTAGCGTGCGCGCGGGCCTGGGAGGGCTGTGTCCAGAAACGCGCAACCCGGACGGGCGGCGAAAACTGGCCATAAATTTTCCGGGTCGAGCGCAGCGGAGGGCGGCAGTGGCTCAACGAGCGGGGGAGGGCGCATGGACGCAGGGTCGGTTGCTGGCGTCGGCCTGCGCAATCAAGCGTCCGCCGGTGGCTGGGGCACGCGCATCTCAAAGGGCGGCAGGATCACGTGCACCGGTCTGCCAAGGTCGTCGACTCCGTGGAAGCTGCCTTGGGCCAGGGCGTCCGCGCCGCCGACATGGTAGCTGTTGTAGGAAAAACTTTCGCCCGGCTCGAGGCGCGGGGTCTCTCCTACGATCTTGTCGCCTTCGATGATCTGACGGGAGCCGTCGGCATGCGTGAGCACCCATTTGCGGCCGAGCAGGGTAACTGTGTGCTCGGAGCCGTTATGGATGGTAATAAAGTAGACGAAGGCGTGGGGCTGGTCTGGGGGCAGGCACTTGCCGCCGTGGTGATACACGAGTTTGTCTAGGCGGGCGGTGAGCCCGGAGAGTGCGAGAGAGGCGGACATGGCGGACGGTCGAGCGCGGCAAAGCAAGGCACCCGAGGGCGCTTGGCAAGCGGGCGGATGAGGTCGGTTCTCCCGACTCGAAGAACGAGGGCGGCCTCAGTCGACGATCAGCACTTGGTCGCCGACGCGGACTTCGTCGTAAAGAGCGACCATTTCGCGATTGGCCAGCAGCACGCAGCCGGCGCTTTGGGGCTGGCCGATGCGGTCTTCTCGGTTGGTGCCGTGTATGTATACGTAGCGTGCGTGGGTATCGACGACGCGGCCATCGGCGTCGGTGCCCTGATTCACGCCCGGTTCGAGGCCGCGCAGCCAGAGGATACGGCTGGTGATGAGGTTTCCGTCGTCCTCGTGCTCCAGGAAATGTTTCCCGGTCGGACGACGTCCCTTGAAGACCATGCCGAGAGGTTGTTCGCCGCCGATGCGCTCGGCGATCTCGTGCAGGCCGCGGGGGGTGCCGAGCGAGTCCTTTATATTGCTCGGTGGTTTGGCGGACGTGGAAACGGGGTAGGCGCGGACGAGATTACCGTTTTGGAAAAACTGCAGGGTTTGCGCGGAGATACGCACAAGCAGGAGGCGGTCTGCGGGCTTGATGCCCAGCGTCTGGCAGGTTTTGGTGAACGTTTCCCAATTTCCATCCATCGTGAGCACGCGTAATAATGTTGTCGGTATCGTCGGCGCCACCGGCGCGGTCGGTCAAGAGCTCGTCCGTCTTCTGCACGAGCGCAACTTCCCGATGAGCTCGCTGCGGCTTTTCGCCTCGGCGCGCTCCGCGGGCAAAACCGTGGCGCACGCGGGCAAGGCCACCGTGATCGAGGAGGCCAAGCCCGGCGCGTTCAAGGGCGTCGACCTCGCCTTCTTCGCCGCCGGCGGCTCCGTGACGCGCGCGCTCGCCGCCGACGCGATCGCGAGCGGCTGCACGGTGATAGATAAGAGCTCCGCCTACCGCCAGCAGGCCGACGTGCCGCTCGTGGTGCCCGAGATCAATCCCGAGGGCCTGCGCACGCACAAGGGCCTGATCGCGAACCCCAATTGCTCGACTGCGGTGATGCTCATGGGGCTTTATCCGCTACATCGGCTTTTCGGGCTGAAGCGTATCTTCGTCTCCACCTATCAGTCCGTTTCCGGCACCGGTGCCGAGGCGGTAAAGGAGCTGGCCGAACAGATCGCGGCGCACTCCGCAGGCCAGCCTCTCGTGAACAAGGTCTATCCTTACCAGATCGCGTTCAACTGCATACCCCATATCGATAGTTTCGGCGCCGACGGCTACACCGGCGAGGAGGAGAAGATGCGTCTGGAGAGCCGCAAGATCATGGGCCTACCTGATCTTCGCGTGTCGGCCACTTGCGTGCGTGTTCCCGTGGTTCGGGCTCACTCGATCGCGGTAAACGCCGAGTTTGAACGTCCGGTGAATGTCGAGCAGGCGCGCGCAGCCATTGCGGCGTTTCCCGGCGCCGAGTTGATCGACGACACTGCGGCGAAGAAGTATCCGACTCCGCTGGCTTTTGCCGAGAAGGTGAAGTGCGGCGTAGGCCGCCTGCGAGTCGACACCGCCTTCGACAACGGACTCTCCTTCTGGGTGAGCGGCGACAATCTCTGGAAGGGCGCCGCGCTCAACGCGGTGCAAAACGCCGAGTTGATGTGCCGCGAGGGCTGGCTTTTGCGGGA
>JBDLWD010000283.1:0-7069 GCA_039804465.1 Verrucomicrobiota bacterium
CCGCTGGGCCCGCCGTGGCGAGTGAGCGGACGGCCCGGCGGTCCTTCCCTGCCTCAGGCGGCCGCCGGTTCGAGGCGCTCGATCAGGAGTTCGAGCGTGCGCAGGGTGGACTTCGTGATGACCGTGCCGGGGCCGAAGATGGCCGCGGCGCCGTTCTGCAGCAGGAAGTCGTAGTCCTGGGCGGGGATGACGCCGCCGCACACGAGCATGATGTCCTCGCGGCCGAGGGCCTTGAGGGCGTCGCGCAGTGCGGGCAGCAGGGTCTTGTGGCCGGCGGCGAGGGTGCTCATGGCCACGCAGTGCACGTCGTTCTCCACCGCCTGGCGGGCGGCCTCCTCGGGCGTCTGGAAAAGCGGCCCGATGTCGATGTCGAAGCCGAGGTCGGCCATCGCGGTGGCGACGACCTTGGCGCCGCGATCGTGGCCGTCCTGGCCGAGCTTGGCGATGAGCAGGCGCGGGCGGCGGCCCTCGATGGCCTCGAATTTTTTCACGAGCTCGCGGATGCGCTCGACGTTCTTATCCTGGCCGAACTCTTCGCGATAAACGCCGCTGATGGAGCGGATCTGCGCGGAGTAGCGGCCGAAGACGGCCTCGCAGGCGTCGCTGATCTCGCCGAGCGTGGCGCGGGCCTGGGCGGCGGTGACGGCGAGGGCAAGCAGGTTGCCCTGGCCGGTGCGGGCGCACTCGGTGAGGGCGGCGAGGGCGGCCCGGACGGCGGCCTCGTCGCGCCTGGCGCGCAGTTCCTGGAGTCGCTTGATCTGGGACTCGCGGACGGCGGTGTTGTCCACCTCGAGGATGTCGAGCGGGGCCTCCTGCCCGAGGCGGTATTTGTTGAGGCCGACGATGGTCTCGCGGCCGGCATCGATGCGGGCCTGGCGGCGGGCGGCGGCCTCCTCGATGCGGAGCTTGGGGACGCCGGCCTCGATGGCCTTGGTCATGCCGCCCATCTTCTCCACCTCGTCGAGGTGGACGCGGACCTTCTTGATAAGCTCCTGGGTGAGATACTCGACGTAGTAGCTGCCGCCCAAGGGATCGACGACGGAGCAGATGCCCGTCTCCTGCTGGAGGTGGAGCTGGGTGTTGCGCGCGATGCGGGCCGAGAAGTCGGTGGGCAGGGCGATGGCCTCGTCGAGCGCGTTGGTGTGCAGGGACTGGGTGTGGCCGAAGGCGGCGGCGAGGGCCTCGAGGCAGGTGCGGGCGACGTTGTTGAACGGATCCTGCTCGGTGAGCGACCAGCCCGAGGTCTGGGAGTGGGTGCGTAGGGCGCGCGACTTCGGGTTCTGCGGGGCGAAGCGGCCTACGATCTCGGACCAAAGGGTGCGGCCGGCGCGCATCTTGGCGACCTCCATGAAGAAGTTTTTCCCGATGGCCCAGAAGAACGAGAGGCGGGGCGCGAAGGCGTCGACCGAAAGGCCGGCCGCGACGCCGGTCTTCAGGTATTCGAGGCCGTCGGCGAGGGTGTAGGCGAGCTCGAGGTCGGCGGTGGCTCCGGCCTCCTGCATGTGGTAGCCCGAGATGGAGATGCTATTGAACTTGGGCATCTCCTTCGAGGTGTAAGCGAAAATATCCGCGATGATCTTCATCGAGGGCGTGGGCGGATAGATGTAGGTGTTCCGCACCATGAACTCCTTGAGGATGTCGTTCTGAATCGTGCCTGATAGGTCGGCGATTTTAGCGCCCTGCTCGAGCGCGGCGCCGATGTAGAAGGCCATCACGGGCAGCACGGCGCCGTTCATGGTCATTGAGACCGAGACCTTGTCCAAGGGGATGCTGTCGAAGAGGACCTTCATGTCCTCGATCGAGTCGATGGCCACGCCGGCCTTGCCGACATCGCCGACCACGCGAGGGTGGTCGCTGTCGTAGCCGCGGTGGGTGGCGAGATCGAAGGCGACGGAGAGGCCGGCCTGGCCGGCGGCGAGGTTGCGCTTGTAGAAGGCGTTGGACTCCTCGGCGGTGGAGAAGCCGGCATACTGGCGCACCGTCCATGGCTTCTGCACATACATGGTCGCGTAGGGGCCGCGGGTGAAGGGCGCGTGGCCGGGCATGGTGTCGAGCGCGGCGGGCGCGGGCAGGTCGGCCGCGGTGAATACGGGCTTAAGCGGAATCTGCTCGTAGTTTTCCGGCAGCTCGGCGGCGGGCGACGCGGCAACGCCGGGAGCGTCGGGTATGGGAATATCGTCGTAGCCGAGTTTGGCAAAGTCGGGGGTGGGAACGGTGTTCATGGGTGGGTTCCGTTGGGGTCGTCAGAGGGCGCCGATTTTTTTGAGGAGGCCGGCGAGGGTCTCCTCCACCGGGGCGCGCAGGTGGATGAAGAGATCGAAGCCGGCGGCGGTGAAGGCGTCCTGCGCGGCCTTGTCGGCGGGGAGGCCGGCGAGGACGACGGAGACGGCGGGCGCGGCGGCCTTGAGCGCCTTCGCGAAGCCAGGGGCGAGCTCGGGATAGGTCTCATCGGTCGAGCAAAGGACGGCGACCTCAGCGCCGCTCTCGGCGGCGGCCTCGGCGGCCTCCTCGGAGTTGGCGAAAGACTGCTTGGCCACCATCTCGAAGCCGCCCGGGGCGAAGAAGCCGGCCGAGAAGTCGACGCGGGCCCCGTGCTGCCGGACGGGACCCATCTTCGCAAGGAAGACGCGCGGGCGCCTGCCGGTGCGCCTGGCGTGGGCCGCGCTGGCGTCGCGCAAGGCCTCGAAACCCGCGGCGGCGCGAAAACACACGGCGGGCTCGATGCGCTCGGCGGCCCAGGCTCCGGTGCCGGGTCGCCTGGCGAGAGGGGCGAGCGGAATCTCCTTGAGGTTCGGAGAGAGATTCGTGCCCACGATTCCGAGTCGCCGCGAGCCGACTGCCCGGGCCTTCTCCGTCGCGGTGGCGGCGGCGAGCTTCTGCGGCAGGCCGGCCCGGAGGGCGGCGGCAAACCCGCCCGCGGCCTCGAAGCCCTGGAACTGCGCCCAGGCGAGGCGGGCGAGCTCGTCGGTGAGGCTTTCGACGCACCAGGAGCCGCCGACCGGATCGGCCGGGGCGGTGGCGCCGAATTCCTCGGCGAGCAGGGCGTGGACATTGCGCGCGATCCGACGCGCGAAGGAATCGCCCCCGCCGATGCCGTCGAGAGAATCGAAGGGCGCGATGTGCAGCGAGTCGACCCCGCCGAGCACGGCGGAAAACGCCTCGGTGGTGGCGCGCAGCATGTTCACGTCCGGGTCGAGCCGGGTCTTGTCCCAACGCGTGGTGACTGCGTTGACCGCGGCGTGCGCGGCGAGCTCGGGCGCTCCACCGAAGGCCACGACGGCGCGGACAAGCAGCGGACGCCACGCGCGAAATTTGGCCGTCTCCATCAAAAACCGAGGTCCGGCGCCGAAGCTGACGCGCAGGCGGGGAACGATGATCTCGAGCGGAACGCCGCGATCGCGCAGGACGCGGACATACTCGACGACGGCGGCGAGAGCGCAGGCGAGCTCGAGCACGGCGCTTCCGCCCGCCTCGGCCCAGAGGCGGGCGTCGACGCCCACCGTGCGGAGTCCAGGGGCCACTACGGAGGCGCGCTTGGTCCAGGCGGCGAGCGCGTCGAAGGCCGCGGGCAAGGCGGCCGGCAGCGAGCCGGCGGCGGCCCAGACGTTGAGCGGATCGGCGGTAAGCGAACCGGCGAGCGCGGCGCCGTCGACGCCGCGCAGGGCGGCCAGGGCGATGTAGTGGTCCGCGACACGGGTGACGTCCGCCCCGGCGTCAAGGTGGACCGGAAGCACGGAGAGTTCCACGTCACGGAGGGCGACGTCGAGCACGCCTGGCGCCTCCAGGGGCAGCCCCTCGGGGCGGGCCGGAGTGTTCATGCGGAGGACCACTGCGTTCTGCCCGGCGATGAGATCCTCGCGAAGCCTGGCGTTGAAATCTTCCGCCTTGGTGGCGGCGATTTCCTGCGCGACCTCCCATACCCCAGAGACGTAGCCCGCCGGGCGCGTGCCGCGCAGGAAGGGGGCCCGCCCCGGGCCGGCGGCGAGAGCCGCGAGATGCGCCGAGCGCCCCGCCAGATCGGCCCGCGTGTAGAGCGGCTTCAGCGTTATGCCCTCGAAGGTCTTGGTGAGGAGCTTTTTCTCGAAAGAGGCGCCCTTCAGCTCGGCTTCCACGGTCTTGCGCCAGACGGCCAGCGCGCTCTCCAACTCATTGGCCTCGGGCAGGGATTCCAGTGTGGTTTTTGTCATGGTAGGCAGGTTGGGGCCGGGGCCCGATGCCCCGGTGTTGGCGATAATAATACGCTTAGCCTTCGGACACGGCCGCGCGGATTTTGTGCAAGAAGCGCGGGTCTTTAACCAAAGCCCGCGAAGCCCCGGGCGCCCCCATCGCCTAGACTCCGCACCGTCGATACCGGCACCTCATCCCCATGATCACTCGCATCGACCACCTCGGCATCGCCGTCCGCTCCATAGACGCCGCCCTGCCCTACTACGAAAAGGCCCTCGGCCTCAAATGCGGACACCGCGAAGAGGTGGCCTCGCAGCAGGTGCGCACCGCCTTCCTCGACGTGGGCGAGGTTCACCTGGAATTACTCGAGCCCACCTCACCGGAAAGTCCGGTAGCCAAATTCATAGAAAAAAACGGCGAAGGCATCCACCACATCGCCTTCGCGACTACCAACATCGCCGGCCAGCTCGGCCAAGCCGCCGGAGCGGGCGTCCAGCTGATCCACGAAAAGCCCTTCGAGGGCGCGGGCGGCAAGCGCGTCGCCTTCCTGCACCCCAAGTCGACCTTCGGCGTGCTCACCGAACTCTGCGCCCCCAAGGCCTGAATCCGCGCGCCCCACCCCAAGCTCTCCCGCCTTTCATCCCATGGCCATAGCACCCGAACTCCTCCGGAAACTCGCCGAGAAGCGCCAGACCGCCAGGCTAGGCGGCGGCGCCGAGAAGCTCGCCGAGCGCAAAAAGAAGGGCCTGATGAGCGCGCGCGAGCGCCTCGCCGCCCTCTTCCAGCCGGGCACATTCATGGAGTTCGGCCAGCACGCCCAGCACGACTGCCATCACTTCGGCCTTCAGGACAAGGCGATGCCCTGCGACGGCGTGATCACGGGCGTCGGCTACATCGACGGCCGCCCGGTGGCCGCCTTTGCCCAGGACTTCACCGTGGGCGGCGGCGCGGTGGGCCGCATCCACGCGCAGAAAATCTGCGACCTGATGGAATACGCCCGGCAGTCCGGCATCCCAGTAATCGGCATTAACGACTCCGGCGGCGCGCGCATCCAGGAGGGAGACGACTCGCTCTCCGGCTACGGCCAGGTGTTTTTCCATAATGTGCTTCTCTCCGGCGTGGTGCCCCAGATCTCGGTGATCGCCGGCCCCTGCGCCGGCGGCGCGGCCTACTCGCCCGCCCTCACCGACTTCATCATCATGACGAAGAAAAACTCGCAGATGTTCATCTGCGGGCCCGACGTCATCAAGGCCGCCACCGGCGCCACGGTGACGATGGACGAGATCGGCAGCGCCGCGGCGCACGCGACCGTCTCCGGCAACATCCACTTCGTGGCCGAGGACGAGGCCGGCGCACTCGCGCTCTCACAGCGCCTGCTCTCCTTCCTGCCCTCCAACAACGTAATGGACCCGCCGCACCGCCCGGTGCCGAACCTCACGCTCGACCGCGACCCCGCAATGAACGACCTCGTGCCTGCCGATCCCAAGGCCCCGCTCGACGTCTATCAGGTGATCAACCACCTCGTGGACGGCGGCGATTTCCTGGATGTCCAGCGCGACTGGGCCAGGAACATCGTCGTAGGCTTCGCGCGGATACAGGGTCTCGTGGTCGGCGTCGTCGCCAACCAGCCCATGGTCAAGGCCGGCACGCTCGACATCGACTCCTCCGACAAGGGCGCGCGCTTCATCCGCTTCTGCAACTGCTTCAACATCCCGCTCGTCACGCTGGTCGACATCCCCGGCTTCATGCCCGGTCTCGCCCAGGAGCGCGGGGGCATCATCCGCCACGGGGCGAAGATGCTCTTCGCCTACGCCGCGGCCACCGTGCCGAAGATCACCGTCATCATGCGCAAAAGCTACGGCGGCGCCTACCTCGCCATGTGCTCGAAGGACATGGGCGCGGACCTCGTCTACGCATGGCCCTGCGCCGAGATCGCGGTGATGGGCGCGGAGGGCGCGGTCAACGTGCTCTTCAAGCGCGAGATCGCCGCCGCCGAGGACCCCAAGAAGAAGGCCGCCGAACTCGCCGCCGACTACCGCGAAAAATTCGCCTCGCCCTACGAGGCCGCGGGCAAGGGCATGATCACCGACGTGATCGAACCCGCCGAAACGCGGAGCATCGTCGCCCTCGGCCTGCGCAACACTCTCTCGAAACGCGAAACCCGCCCGCCCAAGAAGCACGGCAATATCCCGCTTTGATCGCGACCGAGGCGCGCCCGCCGCCAGCGCGCCCGCGCAGGGTCCGTCCGCCCAGACCAACGCCCGTTTTAACCTGAAATAAGCCATGAAAAAACTCCGCGTCACCGTTGAAGGCAAAGCCTACGAAGTGCTCGTCGAACTGCTCGACGACACGGGCCCCGCTCCATCCGCAGCGCCCGCGCTCGTGGCCGGACCCTCCTCGCTGGCTCCGGTGTCGGCGCCCTCGGCCGCGTCCGCCGCGCCCAAACTCGCCGCAGCCAACGGAGCCGCAGAGATCCCGAGTCCGCTCACGGGCAAAGTCGTCTCCATCGATGTCAAGGTCGGCCAGACGTTGGCCGAAGGCGCGCAGGTCGCCACTGTCGAAGCGATGAAGATGAACACCTACATCTACGCGCCCAGAGCGGGAACCGTGGCGGCCGTGCTCGTCAATCCAGGCGACGGCGTCGAGGAAGGCGCTCCACTCCTGCGCATCGCCTGACCCGCCACCCGGCATCGGCGCGCGGTCGCGGACGCCGGCTCTTCCTCCTCAACGCTTTCTCCGACCGGGCGCAGTCAGCCACCCCGCAAACTCTCCATGCAGACCCTCACGGACGTTCTTCTCGCCCTCTTCCTCGCGCTTGGCGGCGCCTGGTTCGCCGTCGATCTCGTCCGCAAGCTGCGGCCGGCTCCCGCCAAAGGCATCGACCCCAGGCACGTCGTGATCG
>JBDLWD010000284.1:0-3407 GCA_039804465.1 Verrucomicrobiota bacterium
TTCGTCCGCCCAGTCGCCCAGAGCGCCGAAGGCCCGCCGTCCCCCGCCTTCACCTTGACCGCCGACGCTCCCGCTCGCCCCTGGCTCGAGGTCCCGCTTCAGCCCCCGGCGCCGGGCGTCACCTCGTCCGGGGATGCCTACACCTACTCCGCCGGCGATGGCTCCGTCGGCGACGCCGATGGCGACGGCGAATACGAGATTTTCCTCAAGTGGGACCCCTCCAACGGCAAGGATAACTCTCAACGCGGCCACACCGGCAACGTCTACCTCGACGCCTACAAGCTCAACGGCACCCGCCTCTGGCGCATCGACCTCGGCCGCAACATCCGCGCCGGAGCCCACTACACCCAGTTCATCGTCTATGACTTCGACGGCGACGGCAAAGCCGAGATCGCCTGCAAAACCGCCGACGGCACCGTCGACGGCGCCGGCAAGGTCGTCGGCGACGCCAAGACCGACCATCGTAACGAAGCAGGCTACATCCTGCGCGGCCCGGAATTTCTCACCGTCTTCAACGGCCTCACCGGCGCCGCCATCGACACCGTCCCCTACGTCCCCCGCCGCCATCCCGACACCACCGATCCCACCGGCGACCAACTCAAGGCCGTCTGGGGCGACGGCTACGGCAACCGCGTAGACCGCTTCCTCGCCGGCGTAGCCTCCCTCGACGGCAAGACCGCCTCGCTCATCATGGCCCGCGGCTACTACACCCGCACCGTCGTCGCCGCCTGGGATCTTCGCGGCGGCAAGCTCGTCAACCGTTGGACGTTCGACTCCGCCGCCGGCCCCGAGTCCAACCGCGCCTACGCCGGCCAGGGCAACCACGCCCTCTCCGTCGCCGATGTCGATGGAGACGGCCGCGACGAGATTATCTACGGCGCCATGACCTTGGACGACAACGGGCGCGGCCTCTACAACACCCGCCTCCATCACGGCGACGCCCTTCACGTCGGGGACTTGGATCCAACTCGCCCCGGCCTTGAAAGTTTCTCTCCCCACGAGGCGCCCAAGGCCAACGGCGGCGTCGGCGCCTCCTTCCGCGAAGCCCGCACCGGCAAGGTGCTCTGGACCACGCCCGCCCAGCGCGACGTCGGCCGCGGCGTCGCCTTCGACATCGATCCCCTGCACCCAGGCGCCGAATGCTGGGCCGCCAACAGCGGCAAACTCTACAACGCCAAGGGCAAGGTCATCTCCGAGAAAAGACCTTCCTCCATGAACTTCGCGGTCTGGTGGGACGGCGATCCCGTGCGCGAACTCCTCGACCGCACCCACATCAACAAGTGGAACTGGAAAGACTCCACCGAGACCCGCCTCCTCACCGCCAACGACTGCGCCCAGAACAACGGCACCAAGGCCAACCCCGTCCTCTCGGGCGACATCCTCGGCGACTGGCGCGAAGAGGTGATCTGGCGCACCGCCGACAGCTCCGCCCTGCGCATCTACGTGAGCACCCTTCCCACCCCCTACCGCCTCGTCACCCTAGCCCAAGACCGGCAGTATCGTTTCGCGCTCGCCTGGCAAAACGTCGGCTACAATCAGCCCCCGCATCCCAGTTTCGACATGATGTTGGTTCTCGTCCGCCCCGCCCGCTGAACCCGCTTTCCCTCCTCTAGCCCTCCCTAATCACTCCCTGCTCCTAGCTCCTCGCCCCCCGCTCCCTGCTCCCTGCTTTTTTCCCATGTCCAAGAACTCCTCCCTCACCTCCGGCTCCTTCACCCTCCCGGGCGAAGCCGGCTATGAGAAGCTCACGCTCGACCTCGCCAAGAAGTGGGGCGCCGACACCATTCGCGACAGCGACGGCACCCAGCTCTCCCCCGAGATCGTCCAGTCCGGCTACGACATCTACTCGACGGTCTGCCTCGTCCGCTCCGTCCAGCCCTGGGCCCGAGAAAACCTCAACAAGCTCCAGCAGAACTTCCTGATGAGCTTCCCCGTCGTGGCGGAAAAATCCTCCGTCGCGATCAAGCTCCTCGACGGCTACTTCACCGAGCAGTTCGTCGTGAACGCCGAGGACAACCCCAAATCCTGGTGGCAGGTCTTCGACCGCACCACCGGCAAGGAAGTTTCCAAGAAGCAGTGGTCCTTCGACGCCAAGAAGGGAGTCGTGAAAATCACCGGCGCCCAGCCCGGCCACAAATACACCGTGAACTTCCTCGCCTTCCGCATCTGGGAGGAGATCTCGATGTATAACCACATCACGAACAACTGGGGCGACCGCGAGCACCTCGCCGCCGTCGATCCGATGCACCCGGAAACCCAGAAGGTGATCCTCGCCTTCCTCGACAAGTGGCTGAAGGAGCACCCCGACACCTCCGTCGTGCGCTTCACGTCCATGTTCTACAACTTCTCCTGGTTCTGGGGCTCCGACCAGAAGACCCTGCGCGACGTCTACTCCGACTGGGCCGACTACGAGATGACCGTCAGCCCGCGCGCCCTCACCCTCTTCGCCAAGAGATACGGCTACAAGCTCACCTCCGAGGACTTCGTCAACGGCGGCCTCTACAACTCCACCCACAACGCCCCCTCGCGCCGCTATCGCGACTACATGGAGTTCATCCACGACTTCGTGATCGAGTTCGGCCGCAAGTGCATCGACCTGACGCACAAGTATTCGAAAAAAGCCTACGTTTTCTACGACGACCACTGGGTCGGCGTGGAGCCCTCCAGCCCGCGCTTCAAGGAGTTCGGCTTCGACGGCCTCCTCAAGTGCGTCTTCAACGCCTTCGAGGTCCGCCTCTGCGCCCACTCCAAGGGCGTCGCCACCCACGAGCTCCGCCTTCACCCCTACCTCTTCCCCACCGGCCTCAAGGGCGAGCCCACCTTCAAGGCGGGCGGCAACCCCACCCTCGACGCGAAGAACTTCTGGATCGACGCGCGCCGCGGCATCCTCCGCGCCGCCATCGACCGCATCGGCCTCGGCGGCTACCTCTCGCTCGTCCAGCCCTTCCCCGACTTCCAGGATTACATCGCCGGCCTCGCGAACGAGTTCCGCCTCCTCAAGTCCTTCCACGAGGGCGACTCCCCCTACGTCGCGCCCTTCAAGATCGCCATCCTCACCGCCTGGGGCGACCTCCGCGCCTGGATCGCCTCCGGCCACTTCCACGCCGGCCACGACTACAACGAGCTCGTCGAGTCCCTCGCCGGCCTCCCCCTCGACGTCGTGTTCCTCAGCTTCGACGACCTCCGCAAGAAGGGCGTGCCGAAGGACGTGAAGGTCCTCGTCAACGTCGGCCGCGCCGGCTCCGCCTGGAGCGGCGGCCCCGAGTGGGACGACGCCGAGATCAACGCCCTCCTCACCCGCTGGGTGCAAAAAGGGGGCGGCCTCGTCGGCATCGCCGAGCCCTCCGCCACGCCCTCCAAGCCCGGCCAGTTCTTCGCCCTCTCGCACGTGCTCGGCCTCGACCGCG
>JBDLWD010000285.1:0-3146 GCA_039804465.1 Verrucomicrobiota bacterium
TGACGATGCAGCGCTCGTCCTCGTGCTCGATCCTGGCGGGGATTTCGCGGGCGATGATGCGTTCGAAGAGGGTGGGCATGGTTTTTCGCCTACGAAACACACGAAAGGGCGCGAAAAGAAAACCGCGTAAATTCAGAGAAACAGCAGCCGGAAGTCGGCGTCGGGGCGGGTGCGCGCGGCGGCGAGGGCCCGCACGTAGTCGAGCGCCTCCTCGTATTCGCGACGGCGGCGGGCGGTCTCGCGTTGCTCGGGCGGCAGAAAGGCGGCGCGCAGGTTGGTGACCAAGAGGGTCGATTCGCGAAAGGGCGCGAGGCGCTTGAGGCCGGCCATGAGTTCGGCGCGGGCGAAGAGCGGCGTGGCGGAGGCGAGCGTGCTGAGCGCGTCCCAGTGGAAGAAGCCGTGGCCGGGCTCCGCGGCGAAGAACTTCTCCAGCAGGCGGGCGGCCGCGGCGTTGAAGGCGGCGTCGTAGCGGGCGGCGAGCTCCGGGTGCTCGCGGGTTCGGGCCTCGAGTTCGGCGAGGCTGAAAGCGATCGCCTCCTGGATCTGCCGCGCGAGGTAGAGATCGTCGCCGGTGAGGCGGGCGAAGAGCGCGTTGACGAAATGCAGGCGTCGCAGGTCGTCGCGTGCGGAGGCGGGCATCAGGCGTCGGACTTTTGGCCGAGATCCTTGATCTCGGAGACGAATTCCGAGACGTCGCGGAATTCCTTGTAGACGCTGGCGAAGCGCACGTAGGCGACGTGGTCGATCTTGCGCAACTGCTCCATTACGCCCTCGCCGATGGCGTGGCTGGGGATCTCGGCGTCGTGCCGCGCCTCGAGAATGTCCATGACATCGTCCACCAGCATGCTGATGCGCTCCGCGTCGATGGGGCGTTTGTGGCAGGCGGCGCGGACCGAGCGCACGAGCTTCTCGCGATCGAAGTCCTCGCGGCGGTTGTCGTGCTTGATCACGACCACGCCATCGCGCACGAGCACCTCGGTGGTGGTGAAGCGTTGGCCGCACTCCAGGCATTCGCGGCGCCGGCGGATGGTGTTACCCTCCCGGCTGATGCGGGAGTCGATGACCTTGTCCTCGATCGAGGTGCACTTCGGACAACGCATGGATGAGCGGGGGGGCTTATCCTTGGACCGTCTCGGCGCGGTCTAGTTTCAGGAAGTTTTCCAGGATCTTCATTCCGCCTTCGGTCGCGATGCTTTCGGGGTGGAACTGGACGCCCCAGATCGGCAGCTCCTTGTGGCGAAGCCCCATGATTTCGCCCTCGGCGGTCTCGGCGGTGACGTCGAGGCAGGCAGGCAGGGTGGCGCGTTCGACCAGCAACGAATGGTAGCGGGTGGCGGCGAAGCCCTGGGGCATGTCGCGAAAGACGTCGCAGTTCTTGTGGAGAATGGGCGAGGTCTTGCCGTGCATGAGGCGGTCGGCGCGGACCACGCGGCCGCCGAAATAATGGCCGATGGACTGATGGCCGAGGCAGACGCCGAGGATGGGTTTTTTGCCGGCGAAGGCGCCGATCATGTCGAGCGAGACACCGGCCTCGGCGGGCGAGCAGGGGCCGGGCGAGATGAGGATACGGTCGGGGTTGAGCGCGAGGGCCTGCGCGGGGGTGATCTCGTCGTTGCGGAAGACACGCTGCTCCACGCCCAGCTGGCCGAAATACTGGACGAGGTTGAAGGTGAACGAGTCGTAGTTGTCGATGACGAGAAGCACGCGCGGTAGGTGTGAATCGGTTACAATGAGGCTACGCGCCGCGCGGGGGCAAGCCGCGGCTCGAAGCGATTGTCAGCGCAGCGAACCGGCCTGGGCGGCGAGGGTCTTGCGCAGGCCGCCGCAGACGATGTCGCAAAGTTCGAAGATGGTCGGATCCGCCACAGCGTAAAAGATCTGCGCGCCCTCGCGGCGACGGGCGACCAAGCCTGCCGCGGAGAGTGTCTGAAGGTGGCGGGAAACGTTGGTCTGAGTGCCTCCGGTCGCCTCGACGATGGCGTTCACCGGGCGCTCACCGTCCATTAATGTCTGCAGAATGCGCAGGCGCATGGGCTCGCCCAGCACGGCGAAGCGCCGCGCCACTTGCTGGAGCGCATCGTCGGACAGGGTTTTTCCAGTCTTGGTCATAGCGGAATTCAAAGGAGAGGCTTGACACTTAGTCAAACATATGCGCATATGCTCATGTAGTATGAAAACAAACGATTCTTCCCTTCGCATCGTCATAGTCGGCGGCGTGGCCGCTGGTGCCTCGGCCGCCGCTCGCGCGCGCCGGCTCTCCGAGTCCGCCCGGATCACCGTGTTGGAGCGCGGCCACGACGTCTCGTTTGCCAACTGCGGCCTGCCTTACCACATCGGCGGCGAGATCGCCGACCGCGCCCGGCTCGCGGTGCAGACGCCGGAAGGTCTGGCCGGCTTGCTCAATCTAGAGGTTCGCGTGCGGACCGAGGCGGTGCGGATCGACCGCGAGCGCAAGGTGGTTGTGGTGCGTGACCTGGGGGCGGGGGGTGCCGAATCGGAGCTGCCCTACGACAAGCTCGTGCTCGCGCCGGGAGCATCGCCGCTGCGCCCGCCCCTGCCCGGAATCGACGACGCTCGTGTATTCACTCTGCGTAATCTGCAGGACATGGACCGCATCAAGGCCGCCGCCCAAGTGGCGAGCCGTGTGTTGGTGATCGGCGCGGGTTTCATCGGCCTGGAAATGGCCGAACAGCTCAGTCATCTCGGCAAGAAGGTCGCTGTGGTCGAGGCCGCCGACCAAGTGCTGCCGCCGCTCGATCCCGAGATAGCCGCCCCGGTCGCCGAGGCACTGCGCGCCGCGGGTGTGGAGCTGGTCCTTGGTGACGCCATCGCTGGCTTCGCGCCAGAAGCGGAGAGTCTCGTCGCCCTGCTCAAATCCGGGAAAAGGCTGCACGCCGACCTCGTGGTGCTCGCCATCGGGGTGAAACCCGAGGGCGGGCTAGCCGCCGCTGCAGGTCTCGAGCTTGGCGGACGCGGCGCGATCAAGGTCGACGCGTTCATGCGCACCAGTGATCCCGACATCTATGCCGCGGGCGACGCGGTGGAGAGCTTCGACCGATTGGGCAAGACGCCCATGAATCTGCCCCTCGGCGGCCCGGCCAACCGCCAGGGTCGCTTGATCGCGGACCACATTTTCCGGCCCGACG
>JBDLWD010000286.1:0-4408 GCA_039804465.1 Verrucomicrobiota bacterium
TTGAACACGATGCCGACGTCCGCGGCGCCCCGCGTCCGCACCGTGGCCAGAGCCTTCTGCGCCTGACGCAACGGGGTGTGCCGCATGCGCACCACAAACAAAACCCGGCTGGCCAGGGGCAGCAGGTGACTCGTATCATCCACCGGGCCGACCGGGGCAGAGTCGATGACCACGACCTCAAACCGCTCGCGCAGCAGGCTGAGTCGCCCGGTGATGTCGCTGGTGCTGATAAGCTCGTTGACGTGACCGGTGGAGCGGCCTGCGGTCACCAGACTGAGATTGGGCTCGTCGGTCGGGCGCAAGACCTCGTCTATGCTCGCGCGCTCCTCCAGAAGTTCGCAAAAGCCGGGGCTGGCGGAGCCGGCCCCTAACGCGCGATGCAGGCGGCCGCGGCGAAGGTCGCCGTCGATCAGAAGCACTTTTTTCCCGGTGCGGGCGAAGGCCCGGGCGAGATTGAGCGCGACCTCGGACTTGCCCTCGGAGGGCAGCGCGCTGGTGACCAGAAAAAGTGGCGCCGGCGCGGCCGGCATGCCCATGTAAACGATGGATCTAAGTCGCCGGAAAGACTCCTCGAAAACCGATTCGGTGAACCGACGACGCCCCGTGGACGCCGCGCCCGAGGGTAACTGCGGCACCTCCACAAACACGCGGCAGCCCAGCTGCTCCATCGTTTCCTCGACCGAGTAGCTGCGCTGGTCGAGCCGGACCGCCAGCAGCAGGGCGGCGAAGCCCGCCGTAAGGCCCGCGATGGCGCCGGAAACGAGCCGACGGCGCAAACCCCGGTCGACCTCCTGCGGAGGCGAAGCGGCTTGGAGAATCTGCACCAACTCCTGGTCCACGCCCTTGCGCGCGTCGAGGTTCTGCAGCGAGCCGAGCAGGCGGTCGTAAAGACCGCGAGTTCGCTCGAGCGTGCTGCGGATTTTATCGTAGGCCGCGCCTATGCGCGAAGATTCCAGCGAGCGGGCCTCCCACTCCTTCATCGAATTGGCCAGACCCTCCAGCTCCGCCTCGATGGCCAGGCGCTGCTCCTTGCGGCGGGCGTTGTCGCGGCTCGCGCCGAGCCCCACCACCCGCTCCAAGCGGGCGATCTCCTCGCTCAACCGAACCACCTTGGGATGCGTTTCCCTGAGGCCGCGCAGCAACATTTCGCGCTCCAGCGTGAGCTCGTCGACGCGTAGTCGCGACTGGGCCAGCTCGGTCGATTCGGTAAGCTCCACTCCTCCGCCCGCACCGATCTGCGCGGCGCCGCCCAGCCGGTTCACTGCCGCGGTGCGCTCCCACGCATCCATGACCGACAAACGCATGCGCAACGAGGCGTCGCGGGCCTTGAGCTCGGCCAGGAACCGGGCGCTCTCCACCGACTGCTGCTCCCAATACAGGATATTGTTGCGCTCCTTGAAGGTGAGCAGCTCCTGCTCACGCTCGCCGATCTCGCGCTCCATCCGAGTGAGCTCGGCCGAGATCTGCTCGATCGTCGCCTGCGAGGTCACCATGCGCCGCTCGCGCTTAAACTGGATGAACTCTTCCATCAAAGAGTCCAGGAACACCCGGGCGTAGTCGCCGCTGCCGCTCGTGGCGGAAAGCGAGAAAATCGCGGTCTGGGGCACCACCCGGATTTCCAGATTCACATCCCCCTTCAATCCCGGCCGCTCCAGCTCCACCCGCTGGCGGGCGCGCGCCTGGACCTCCTGGCTGCGCATGATCTCGGTTTGCGTGCCCAGATAATTGGCGAGTTCCTCGGAATAGGCGCTGGAGGCCTCGGGCACATTTACCCGTCCGCTCACAAACATGCGGGCGCCGGAAGAGTAGGTGACAGGCTCGCGGACCACGCGCACGTAGGACCATATGGCGCCGATCAGCGCGCCCAGGGCGAGCAACCAGACATAGCGCCAAGTCCGCGGCGAAATCAGGTGCGCGGACGGAGCTTCTTGACCGGAATTGGCGGAGGTCGTGCTCACCAGTTTACCATGCGCTCGTCGACGATCACGAAATCGCCGTCCTGGAGCTGCACGTCCTTGTCGATTCGTCCGCGATTCAAGACCTCACGAAGGTCGACCACGATGGTTCGCGTCTCCGCGCCGTCGCGCCGCACGATGCGGACGTTGCGCGAGTCGGCGAAATCAGCGAGTCCGCCCGCGGCGAGAATCGTTTGCCCCAAAGTCGGCTTCTCCGAGAGGTCGATCTCGATCGGCCCGACGCGGCGCACCTGTCCGGCCAGATGAACACGACCCCGGTTTACCGCACCCTGACTGAAAGCCAGCACTTCCATCCGGATGGTGGCGGTGAGGTAGAACTTTTTTTCCAGCTCGACCCGGATAGATTCGACCAAATCCGGCAGGAGCCGTCCCGCGGCCTTCATCGAACCATGATAGGGTATGTCGATCATGCCCGTGTTGCTGATGGCCAATTCCACCGGCGCGTCACCGTCCTCAACGACTTGATAGCGCAGACGGTCGCCGACCGCGAGCGGGCGCGCCTCGGGCGCCGCTGGCTCGACCGCGGCCGCGGACACGGCAGCCGCAAGCAGCAGCCCAGCCCAAAAGCCGGGGATACGCCTTAATCGGACCATGCTCAGAAATTATAGCGGACCGAGAAATAAACCCGGTTTTGGGCGTAGCTCGCCCCGGGTGCATCGGTGAATTTCTCGTAGCGGCTGGCGCCGACGCTTAAGTCGAGCTTCCGACCCAGCGGACGCCGCGCCTCCACGCCAATACCCGCCCGGGTAAACGTGTCGCCGGTGGGGCCGGAAACATCCACCCATTGCCAGCTCAGGGGCACCACGATCTCCCAACGGTAGACGGAGCTGATCTTGGGCGTGAGCGTGATCTCCGTGATCTGATAGAAATTGGTGCCGTAGCCCTCGTCGATATCGTGCCGCAACCGCAGGGCGTAGCTGAAGTTCTTCTGCAGCTGATGCGACAGTCCCACCGATCCGTAGAGCCCCGCATAATCATCCTGATCCAGGATGGATCCGCTATCGTCGTAGTTGGTCGTCTGAATACCGACGGCCGCATCCAGGCCGATCTTGCGGGACAGCGCGGTCTGGCCGAAGACGCCGAAGGTGCGGGTTTCGGATTCGTTCTGAATGCTCAGATCGTAGAGCGTGATGGCCTCGGAGACAGATACGCCGCAGGAGGTCGAGGGCCCGAGCGGAAACACGGCGCGAAGCCCTAGGCCATAGGTCCAGTAGTCGATCTGCGAGTTGCTCGATTCGGTCGCAAATTGACGCCCTACGGAGCCGGTGAGCTGCCAGATGACGCGGTTCATGTCCCAGTCCAGCTGGGTGCCGAGGTAGCCGTTGAAGCGTCCAAACCGCGCGGTATTGTTCACCACCGGCGTCTCGACCGGATCCTCGGTAAGCTCTGCACGCAGAAAATTCCTCACCCGCACGGGTCCGGCATAAATGGTGAAGGTCGTTTCGCTGCCGGGAAGAAGGCTGTTGTAGTCCTCAGTGCCGTCTACGCCCGAGAGATAAGTCAAACGCTCCACGGAGACATCAAACTTCAGCTCGTTGCTACGGCTGACCGGATAACGAATTCCGGTGGCGAAACCGGCGCGCAAGGCCAGCCCGCCCGCACCCGACTCGCTCAAGGTGGCGTTGTCGTTGTATTCGAGCCCGCCATAAATAGCGTTCGTGAAAGTCAGGGTGCCTCCCTCGCCGTCATGCATGCCGCCTCCGGTCACGCTGTCCGGCATGACAGTCGACTCTCTGATCCACATCTGGGCATGCAAAGAAGAGGCTGCGGCCAAAACCAAGCCGGCGCACAGCGCTTTTGACCAAGGGCCACGACCAGGCATGACAGTTCTCCCAGCCACACCGTGCTTGCGGGAAACAGGATAATTTTTGGACAGAGACATGATGATATGGCCGACGCCAACCCTGATACACCCCATTAGCTGGCATAGGTTGTCAACATATCATCGAGAAATGCGTATTCAACAGGCGGTGAAGCGGACCACGAGAGTTGAACAGGGGGAAGTTAAACATCCAACATGCCGCGGAATCGCCTCGATGCGGCCGGACCGGCTGCATGATCCACGCCTGAACGTCCTTGGCCTTGCGAAACCCGCCTTGTTCCAGGGCCCTCCAAACTCCTCGGCCACAGCGCCTTTCACCATCGGCTTGCAGGCTCCTGCCCACGCGCGGCTCAGCCCCCCACCCCGGCCTCCCCCCACTTGTCGAGATGGTTAAAAACGCTCGCCCGCAAAACCCCGGCCGCCTCCGCGATGCCTTTTGCATCCAGCCTCTGCTGCGCGATAAACCGCACTCCAGCAGTCGTCCGCGCTGCCACCCCGCCAGATCCTTCCACTCCCACGCACTCTCACTCCGCTCCACCCACTTCGGCCCCAACTTCCCCGGTTAGCGCACCACAGCATATCGTAAAAACCTTGAGCTGTAATAGATAGG
>JBDLWD010000287.1:0-5838 GCA_039804465.1 Verrucomicrobiota bacterium
GCGAGCGGCGGTCGAACACGCCGACCTGGCGGCCATCGACAAACACCCAGCCGAAGTCGTGCACGGCGGCGGCGGAGAGTCGGCCGGCCGGGCCGGCGGGCAGCGTGGTCGCGTAGACGGCGAGACCGCGGCTCTGGTCGTAGGCCTCGAAGTGCGGCGGCGAATCAAAGGTCCGGGGCGCGGGCAGGTTGCCCAGCACGGGCGCGACCTCGGAGAGGACGCAGGACGGGACGGCGGCCACGGGATTGGCGACGGGCGGGGGCGGTATGCTCTCCCCGGGCTGTAGGTGTTTCGCAAATACGGCGCGAATGGCGGCGAACTTGGGCGTCACCCAGCCGGCCTCGCTGATCGGGGCGTCGTAGTCGTAGCTCGAGGTGTCGGGCAGGAAGGGGCGGTCGGCGCCGGACCAGAAGCCGAAGGAGGTGCCGCCGTGGGCCATGTAGATGCTGAACGAGTGGCGGTGGGTCAGCATGTAGTCGAGGTCGGCGGCGATGGGCTCGGGCGCGCCGGTGGCGTGCTTGCGGCCCCAGACGTCGAACCAGGCCGGGTAGTATTCGCCGTTCATGAGCGGGCCGGTCTTCTGGAACTTGCGTAGGATCTCGAAGGATTTCTTGGCCGCGCCCTGGCCGAAGTTTACCACCTGGAAGAGGTCGTCGCGGTGGCCGTTGGCGATGGCGCCGGCGGGATTGCAAGCAAAGAGGGGCACGTCGAAGCCGCCGTCGAGCAGGGCCTGGCGCAGCGCGCCCATGTAAACCGCGTCGTCTCCGTAGGAGCCGTATTCGTTCTCGACCTGCACCATGAGGAGCGGACCGCCGCGGGTAACCTGCCAGGGGGCGAGCACGCGGCCGACCTCCTTGAGGAAACGAGCCGCGGGCTCGAGGAAGCGCGGGTCGGTGGTGCGCAGGCCGATGTCGTCGTGCTTCAGCAACCACCAAGGCAGGCCGCCCATCTCCCACTCGGCGCAGGAATAGGGGCCGGGCCGCAGGATGACCCACAGGCCCTCCTCCTGGGCGAGGCGGCAAAACTTGGCGACGTCGGCCTGGCCGGACCAGTCGAACTTACCCTCCTGCCACTCGTGGAAGTTCCAGAACAGGTAGACGCACACCGTGTTGAGGCCCATCGCGCGGCACATCTGCAAACGGTGGCGCCAGTATTCGCGCGGCACGCGCGGGAAATGGATCTCGCCGCAGCGGATCACGAAGGGGCGGCCGTCGAGGAGGAAGTCCTCGTCGCCAATGACGAAGGTATGCTTGGGCATGGAGGGAAAAGACACTTCCGCGGCGCGGGCCGGAGCCAGAAGCGCGGCAAGTATGAGTAGTAGGGCGAGGAAGCGGGGCATAGGTGTCTAAGAAACGCGTAAATCAGTCCTTTATCGCCACGTCGGCGGGCAGATTTTCTCCGGACCAGAGCCGTCGCTGGGTCCAAGCCGCGGCGGGCGCGGTCCAGAACGCGTCGTCGGCAGGCAGGCCCAGATGAAGCAGACCCACGGTGCAGAGGTAGATGCTGCCGGAGTTGATGTAGACCTCGGCCTGCTTGGGCTGGGCGCCGACGACGCCGATACGCAGCCAGCCCTGCTCGTCGAAGGTGCCGGGGGCCTCGATCATGCGGGCGATGACGGCGTGGAGGGCGGAGCGCACCGCGCCGGGCTCGACACCGGCGGGCAGACGATGGCGCAACGCGGCCTGGGAAAGAACCTGTAGGGCGCCGAAACGGTAGGTGGAGGAACGGCCGAGAACGGGGAAAGTTCCCTCGGGCGAGATAAGGCGCTCCTGCACGTCGGCCTGACGACGCAAGCGCTTCTCGATCAATTCGAGGTGGCGGCCCGGCTCCCGGTTGTAGCGGGCGCAGATCTCCACCACCTCCCAGAGCATGGGCTGGATGACGAAGGCGTTGTAATAATCCGCGTGGAAGCGCGGGCCATCGCCGTAGGTGCCGTCGCCGACATACCATTCGATGTGGCGCCGCACGGCGTAATCGATCGGCCCCATCTCACACTCACCGGTGAACTTGAGAAGCGCGGCCTCGACCATGGCGCTAAACAGCAGCCAGTTGCTCTCGTTGGGCTTGATGGCGCGGCTCGACTTCAGGGCGGCGACGACGTTCGCCCGCGTATCGGCATCGAGCCGTCCCCAAAGTTGCCCCGGGGCGCGGAGCAGGCCCTGGGCAAGAAAAGCGGAATCGACGAGCGGCTGGCCGCCCTCGCGAAAATTAAGAAACCCGGGCGAGGACGGATTCGTGGCGTGCGCGATGGAGCGGACTGCGAGGTCGATGTATTCCTCGCGCAGGCGGCCTTCGGCGTCCTCGCCGGGGCCGAGCTCGAGCCAGGGCGCGGCGCCGGCGAGCACGCGGCCGAGGGCCTCGAGCGGGGCGAAGCGGTTGCGCGCGCCGGGTATCTGGGGCAACAGCTCCTTGAGCGCGGGCTCGGCTCCGGCGCGGAGCACGGGGCCGGCGAGACGCTGCATGACCTCGATCTGATAGGCGCGCTGGGCGGGACCGGCCGCTTCGGGAGCGGGCGCGGCCACAAGGCCGGGACCCGGGGGGAAAAAAGCGGCGGCGATGCCCAGAAACAGGAATGAGAAGGCGGGGTTCATCGGGAATGAAAGGAGAGCGAGGAGGAAAAAACTAGGAGCCGATGCGGGCGGCCCCGGCGATGTCAGCGTCGGGCAGTTCATAGAGCCAGAGCTCCACGGGCGGCGGGGCCTTTTCACGGGGCCGGTCGCGATTGCGCGGGAGGGTTTCCCAACGCAGCACCCAGCGGCGGCCATCGGCGCGGGAGACGGCGGTTTGCACCTCCATCCCGGGCAGGCCGGAGCTCGGCGCGGACAGCGAGGCGGGCAAGGCGCCTGACGGAGGCGGCAACACGGCGAGCGGGCGAAGCGTGGCGGGGTCGAGGCGCCAGCGTCCGGAGCCGGGCGCGTGCGTGGTGGAAAAGTCGACCAGCAGCGATTGATCGGGCTGCAAGGTGGCGGCGCCGAGCGTCACCTCGGCCGCGATGGAGCCGCCGCCGGAGAAGTTCCAGCGGAAGTCCCAGTCGCTGATTTGCACGCTCTTCCAGGCGGCGGCCCCGGCGTCGGGGCGGGCGGCGTAGGCCTGGGATCGGCCGGCCGCGTCGTAGCGGTGATACACGACGATGGGGCGATGGTCGCGGTCAAAGCCGAGGTTGAAGGTCATGTTGATCAAACCGCCCTTCACCGGCGCGGGGTCGACCACCTCGCCCTTCGCCTGGGTGATGGGCAGGGGAATGGGCGTGCCGTCGCTTTTCTCCCAGCGCAGCAGATCGCGGCTGCGAGCGTAGGAGAGTGTGTGGTTGGTGGAGCAGTCGGGCGTCTCGCGCCACATCCAGATGAGGTGGAAGCGGCCGTCGGGGCCGAGCACCGGATGGGTGGCGTAGGCGTTGCGCTCGCCCTCGCCGTCTAGCAGCGGGGTGGAGAGCAGGTTTTCCCAAGAGCGGGAGACGGGATCGTAGCGATTGTAGATGTCGCTGCCGTTGCCACTGCCGCCGTCGCGGTAGCGAAAGAGCAGCTCTCCCGCGGAGTTTTTGAAAAAGACGGGATAGGTGGTGTTGTTCTCGCGACGGCCGGTCATGCGGTCGATGCGCTCGAGAGAGGCGACGTCCAAGGGCCGGCTCGAACGGTAGTAGACGAGCGGATCGTTGTGCATGTTGCCCGAGAGATGAAGGTGGCCATCCCGGTCTAGGGCGAGGGTGAGGTAGTTGTGGCTGTCCCAGTAGGTAACGTTGGAGTCGCGGCTGCGGCCCGGCACGGGTGCTCCGGCGGGTTGAAAACGCGTCCACTTGGATTGGTCCAGACGCCGGCCGGCGACGGTGATGCGCCGCTCGGCGTCGTAGTAGGCGATGAACTGGTGGCCGCGCTCGGTCAGGAAGGCGAAGCTCACGGGATGGCCGGACCAAACCTTGCCGAGAAGCACGCCGGCCGGGGCGGAGTCTGTCGCGGGAGCGGAAAAGATCGGCGACACAGAGCAGGCGAATAACGCGGCGAGCAAAAGGAAGGGGCGCATGGGGAAGAAAAGGCGTCAGCGCGCGACACCTTCGAACTGGAAGGTGGCGACGGAGGCGGGCGGAAGCGAGGTCTCGAAGACGCCGCCGGGGGCGGCGTCGTCGGCGAGGCGGAGATAGCGGCTCTGGCCGGACGTCTCGGTGAGCCAGCGGGACACGCGGGCGTCGCGCGCGGCGAAGGCGGAAAGATCGATCCGGAATGGAGCGGGCGCGGAGGCGTCGTTGCAGGCGACGACCACCAGGCGGCGGGCGGAAGCGGCGAACGCGGCCACGGCGCGCTCATCGCCCGTGGCGAGGATGGTCATGCCCGGGCGAATGTGGCGGCTGTATTGGGCCAGAACATACAACTTGGGGTTGGGCGCGCCAATCTTGCCGGCGATCAAGTCGGCGTCCATGAGGCCCCAGCCGCCCTTGTTGCCGCCGTCGAGGGGCTGCCAGTAGCACCACGCCGCGGGCTTGAGCCGGTGGAAGTCGCGGTGGAGGTTGCGAGCCATGCCGAGGCCGTCGGCATCCTTGTCGCCATATTCCGAGTTCCAGAGCCGCTTGCCGCCCTCCTCGACCGTCATGCGGTGAAGATCGGCGCGCCGGCCCGCCGCGCCTTGGTAGCCGTGCACGTTTACCTGTGCCACCAGGCCCCGCACCTCGGGCGAATAGGACTGCCAGGAAGTCACGGCGTGGTCGTAGTGGGTCTCGTCGGAAGCGCTGAGCGGCATGTCGGCCAAGCCTTGGCGGTCCAGCGCGGCGCGCATGAATGGAAGTATTTCGGCCTGCGAGGAAGGCGTAAAGTGGCTGCCCTCCTGCTTGCAGTCGGCGAACCAGTAGGAAGAGGACGGCTCATTGAAAGGCGCCACGGTGGTGAAAGTGATCCCCCAGTGGTCCTTGGCCCGGCGCGCGATGGTCGCGAGGTAGTGGGCGAAAGCCTCGCGCTGGTCGCGCCGAAGGTTTTCCACGTCTCCCTTGGGTCCGCCGGAGGGGTTGTCGTTCACGCACATCCACCAAGGCGGGGAGTTGGAGAACAGCTCGAAACGATTCGCGCCTCGGTCGCGGGCCTTTAGCAGGGCCGCGCGTTGCTTGGCGTCCACGGTCCAATCCCAGCTCGCCGACTCGGGGTCGGGATTTTTTCCGTCCAGCCAGAAGGACTCGATCTGGCGAAATGGCTGAATGATCTTCGAAACGACCATGCGACGGCCGTCGATCTCGACCCAACTGCACGCGCCGGCGTTGTAGCGCGCGATGGTGAGACCAAGGCCGGGCACGACGTGGCCGGAGACGTCGACCTCGGGACGCAGGGTGAACAGCCAGTCGGCGACGTCGTCTCGTTCGCCAAAGACCTTGGCGAACCACGCCAGGGAGGTGCCCCACCCCTCCCAAACGCCCTGCGCGGCATCCGGATCGGGGCGGGCGACGCGGGCGGCGGGCTCGGCCGCGACGACGCCAAAACAACAGACAAAAAGTGCGAGGACTCGGGGAAACCGTGGGGGCATGGGGAAAGTAATCCGTAGCGGCGCAAGTTTACGCCGCCACGGAGTCGATGAACTTACGAATGCAGCCAGACGCACGGCGCGAGCGCCAAAATCGACGCCGTGTTCTTAACGTAAACTTGAAGCGGAGGTTTCACCCGCGTCCTCGTCCCGTTGCCGGCCAAAGCGACGGTTTCATTTTCCAGACAGATTCGCATCGGCGCCGGGGCGCGCCCTTTCGGCTCCCGTTACCCGGACGTGGGTTTCGAGCCGCGAAAAACAACAGACTCCGCAGCGCAAGCAGGCGGCGGAGTCTGCGGTGACACCCATCGGGGACGGGCGCTCTAAAGCAGAGACGAGATC
>JBDLWD010000288.1:0-2980 GCA_039804465.1 Verrucomicrobiota bacterium
GGCGAGATTTTCAGTGCTCCACGCAGGCCGGCGCAGCGACGGGCCAGTGCGGCGCGATCGGATGCCAGGCGAACCGCGATCTCAACGTAGTTCTCAGGCGTCCCGGCCACGAGGTCGCCGGCCCCGACCGCAGTCAGGAGCGAGGCGCCCACACGCCGCACATGACGGTCGCCGGCGAGCGCGATGACCGGACGGCCCATCCAGAGTGCCTCGCACGTGGTGGTGGTGCCGTGATATGGCACAGGATCAAGCGCGATATCGACCTGGCCGTAGGCGGCGAAATGGTCCGACCGAGAAGGCGCGAAAGGCAGCAACTTAACGCGTGCGGGATCGATACCGGCGGAGCTCGTCCGTTGCCCCAACCATTCGGAGCCGGGTGGCGTGCCCTTGAGCAACAAAACGGAGCCGGGAACCGCGTCGAGAACGCGAGACCACAGCGCCCACGTGTCGGGGGAAAGTTTTCCGAGGTGATTGAACGAGCCGAACACCACGGGGCGGCCGGCATCGAGGGATGCGGGCGGCGGCACGGGTTCGGGTAAGTTCTCCGGTGCAAGGTAGCACCATGCGCAGGACGAAAATCGGACGAGCTTCTCGACCGCATGCGTGTCGGCGGCGCCGGGCGGATCGGCGATGGCGTCGGTGAAACGGTAGTCCATCGTGTCGAGCCCGGTGCCGTTCGGGTAGCCGAGGTAGTTGATCTGAACCGGCGCGACACGCCTTGCAAAAATACCGGGACGCGCGTGGCCTGTATGTCCGGCGAGATCGACCATCACATCGGGCGCGTCGGCCCGGATCTGGCGCGCGGCGGCTTCGTCGGAAAGCCCGGCGAGATTGCGCCACAGCGCTGCTCGGGCGCATAGGCGGGCGCTGACGGCGTCTTCGTTCGGATGATTGTGGTAGAGAAAAATCTCGCAACCGGCTTCCGCCACGGCGGGCAGCAAAGGCTCAAGAAACCGAGCGACCGCGTGATCGCGCAGGTCGGGTGAGAAAAAACCCAAACGGAGCGGGCCGGACGAAGCCGGGCGCGGGGCGAGCATCGCGGGAGGGCCGAGACGGGCGCGCAACGCGGCGCCATACTCGCAGTGAGCTCGCGTCAGCTCCTCGACCGTCAAGCGATCGAAGTAGTGCATGACGAGCAGCCGCTGGCTGGCCGAGACGGCGTCGGCGGGATTGCGGGAAAGCTCCTCAGAAAACGCGGCATACGCCGCCTCCATGTCGCCCAATGCATGGTGGCAGGCGGCTCGTGCGGCGGCGGCCCCTGGCTGGGCGCCGGCCCGACCGAGAGCGACGAGCGCCTCGGCCGGTCGCCCCGTGGAAAGCAGATACTGGCCAAGCGAGAGCCAGCCGGACGGGTCGCGCGGACGGGCCTCGGCGCCGCGGCGAAGGGCCGCGAGGGCATCGACACCTTTGCCGGAGCGGCCAAGCGCGAGACCAAGGTTGGTCCAGGCCTCTCCGTTGGAGGGTTCGACCTCGACCGCACGACGCAGGGCCTTTTCCGCGGCCTCGGCGCGGCCCAAACGACCGAGCGCGACGCCGAGGCACATCCACGTGGAACCGGAGCGCGGTGCGACGGCGACGGCGGTCTCAAGCCAGGATACGGACTCCTCGGCGCGCTCCAGTTGCAGCAGAGCCAGACCCCCGAGGTGAAGCAGACGTGGATCGCGTGGGAGCCGGGCGCGCAGCGCACGGTAAATGGCCAGGGCTGGCTCGAGCCGACCCGCCTGATGGTGGGCGATGGCGGCGTCGAGTCCGCCGGCGGGCGCGGAGACCGGCGCGGCTGGTTTCATGCCGCGGCGCGCTGGGAGCGGCCGGCGATGTGGCGCGCCAGTTGTTCGGCCAGGACAACGCCCACGGTCTCGTGGCGGTTGTAGTGATCGTAGATGCGGCGGCGCTGCTCGTTGGACGCGGCGAGGGCCTGCTCGCAGGCGGCGGTCAGGGCCGCGAGGTCGCCATGAGGATAACGTATCAGAAGACCGGCGGCAGCGAGATCGTCGAGCCGCCCGCCTTCGATCGAGTTTTCGGAAACGGGGACAAGACCCAGGCAACCGGACCAGAAAGGGCGGTCGGTGTGGGAACGCGCCATCGCGGGCGTGGAGAACTTTCTCCCCTCGGGACAAAATCCGACTGCGTAGCGGCCAAGATTGGCGCGCTCGGCGACGCTCACGGAGTGGTCGTGCCAGGCGACGAAGCGATCCTTGAACACGGTGCGGAGATGGTCGATCTGACGCCGACGGTGGGGAGTCAGGCCAAGCTCCGAACCAAGGAAGATTATCTTCGCCTCGGGCTCCGGGTTGAAGGGGACGGCGAAGGGCACGACGTTGGCGACCCAGCTGCGGTGAAGCGTGATGCAGCCGGGGCGCAGGGCCGCGGCGGCGGGGCCAAGCGGAGACTCGTCGTGGATCAACACGTCAAGATGGGGCGCGAGGGCGGCGAAGCACGGCATCTCGCGGCTAGCCTCGTCGAAGGCGTAGTAGGCGATACGCACGCCGTGTTTCCGCAGGAAGGTGCAGAGCGGCACAAGCGGCGCGCCGATTTTCTGCGGATGGTGGGCCATGAACACCAGCCACCACTCCTCGGTGACCGGGCGGCGCTGCGCGGCGGCGATGAACTCGGCGAGGCCGGTGGGCCCGACGGTCATGGCGGGCAGGAAAGCCAGTTCCGGACGCTCCGCGGCGGCAAAACAGCGGGCGCACTCGCCATACCAATCACGATCGAGACGGGCCATGGCGCGCAGGCGGGCATCGGCCGTGCGCGGCAGATGGGCGTCGAGCGATTCGCCGGGAAGACGGGCGAGGCAGGCGGAGACATCCTCCAGGCCTGCCGCCCAGGGATTGAAAAAGGTGATGCGGCAGCGCGGAACAGACACGGCAATTGGAAAAGAAAGCGTCAGGACGCGACGGGTTTCAGGACATTCCATGCCTTGGCCAGCGAGCCGGGAAGGCGCGGATGTTTGGCGAGAAGGTTTCGCATCCAAGGATAA
>JBDLWD010000289.1:0-3607 GCA_039804465.1 Verrucomicrobiota bacterium
GTCATTTTCGGCCGGAGTCGAGATGGGCGGTTGGCGAGGCCCGAGTGGGCGGAGCGGTTTATCGCTTGAGCGCGGCGATGGCGTTGGCCATGCGACGCAGGCCCTCGTCCAACGTGGCGCGGGGGCAGCCGAAATTGATCCGGACATAGTGCCCGGGTTTCGCGTTGAAAAAGCGGCCGTCACTCAGGCCTACGCCGTGCGCCTCAAAGTGCGCCACCGGATCCTCGAGGCCGAGTGCCGACACGTTGAGCCACGCCAGATAGGTGGCTTCCAGCGGCGCCTCGAGTTGCACGTTTTCAAAGACCCCCGTGCCGAAAGTCGCCTGAAGATGGGCGGCGTGCGAGCGCAGGGTGGCGAGCAGGTCCTGCCGCCAGTCCTCGCTGTCGCGATAGGCCGCTTCGCATGCGGAATACCCGAGGCAGGTCACCTCGGCCACGATGCCATGGGTGGCGCGGACGAAGCGCGCGCGCAGGGCCGCGTCGGGGATGATGGCGAAAGAGGTCCCGAGGCCGGGGACGTTGTAGGTCTTGCTCGGCGCCATCAGAGTGACGGTGCGGGCGGCGTGCTCAGGCGCCACGAGCGCGGTCGGCAGGTGGGGCAGGGAGGGGGCCAGGATGAGGTCGCAGTGGATCTCGTCCGAGCAAAGGATGAGGTCGTGGCGGGCGCAAAATTCGGCGAGCCGCGCGAGTTCGTCGCGCCGGAATACCCGCGCTACCGGATTGTGCGGGTTGCAGAGAAAGAACAGTCGCGTCTTCGGTGTGACGGCGCGCTCCAGTGCATCCCAGTCGATCTCCCATGCGCCGTCGCCGCGCCCGGTCGGTCCCGCGCGCAGCGTGAGCGGCACGGTCACGGACACGCGGCCGGAGTTTTTCGGCGCGGTCATGAAGGGCGGATAAACCGGCGTGAGGCAAAGCACCTCCTCGCCCGGCTGCGCGAAGGCCTGCGAGGTGACGTTGAGCCCGCAGACGAGGCCGGGCAGCCACACGAGCCAGTCGGCGTCGATCTTCCAGCCGTAGCGCGCGGCGCAGGCGTTTACCACCGCGTCGACCGTGGCCTGGGTGGGGCGCGCGTAGCCGAAGACGCCATGGTCCACGCGCTCGTGCAGCGCCTTCAAAATGGCGGGCGACGAACGAAAATCCATGTCCGCCACCCACATCGGGAGGATGTCTTTGCCGGCATACTTTTTCCACTTTTGGGAGTCGGTGCCGGCGCGGTCGGGAACGGTGGTGAAATCAAAGCTCATGGCGGGTCGGCACGGTGGGGAAACGAGGCGGGCTCGGCACGTGTTTTCTGAGACGACCTTGCGCGGAGGCGCGACACGCAGGCGGACATTTTTTCCCAAAGGCAAAATCCACCCGGAACTTAAGTCCATAAGCCGCAGAGGAAAGCGGTTAAAAACCACGCGGCATCCCGCGTGCAAAGCGGTCTGGCGCAGAACAAATCCCACATCCAACCCACAAACATCATCATGAGACTCATCTCCTACACCACCCCTCAAGCCCGCGCCTACGCGCCCGTTTTTGCCCGCAGTCCTTGGGCCGGGCTCGAACAGCAGATGGGCCGCCTCTTCGAGGTCGCCCTCGGCGAATCCACCGCCGCGCCTGCCGCCGGTTTTCCGGTCGAGCTTTATGAGGACGCCGCCGCCACCTACGTGCGTGCCGAGTTGCCCGGCGTGAACCGGGCCGACATCGGCGTCGAACTGGCGGACGGCACCCTGCAGATTTCTGCCAAACGTGTCCGCAAGGTCGGCGAGCGCGAGGAAACCGCCGGGTTAAGCCGCGCCCTTACCGTCCCCGAGGGGGCGGTGCAGCCCGACAAGATCAGCGCCGCCTACGAGAACGGCGTGCTGACCATCACCTTGCCCAAGCGCGAGGAGGCCAAGCCTATCAAGATCGCGGTGACCTGACCTTCGCCGCGCAGCCTGCCGCCACCGCGCATCCCGGATTTTGGGATGCGCGTTTATGCTTTGGATCACGTCGCGATTCCCGCCGGTCGATTGACTTGCCGGTCCGCGCCGCTAGCTCTGCCCCCTCTTTTTTCCCGCCATGCGCATTCTTCGTAGTTTTGCTCTTCTGCCGCTCATGTGGGCGTGCGGCGCTTTCGCCCAGGACGCGGCCCCCGCCGCGCCGGATATCGCCACCCAAGCGGCTGCTGCCGTTGGCAGCGGCGCGGTGCGGACCAATCCGCCTGACTTCGTCGAGTATCTCGTGGACCTCACCCTCGAGCTCTTCGGGGTGAATAATGCCGGCAGCTCCTGGCATCACTGGGCCGTCGCCCTTCTTATCACCGTTGTCTTCTACGTCCTCCGCAAGGTTGTCGCAAAGGTCGTGTTCGGGTTGTTCAAGCGCCTGACCGCGCGCACCGAGACTACGCTCGACGACGAGCTCATCGTCGCCTGGCACAAGCCGGTGGCGGCCTTCATCGCCGTTCTCGGAGCGATCATCGCGATCAAGGTGCTGAAGCTCACGCCCGAGGCGGACAACGCCTTCCGCTACCTCAAGACCATCGCGCTCTCCGTCGTCGCGCTGTGGTTTTTCATCAGCACCGTCGCGACCGTCCTCGACCACCTCCAGGCCGTGGCAAAGGCCAAGGGCGCCGCCGTCGCGGCCTTCATGCCCTGGATCAAGAAAACCGTCATCTCCCTGCTTTTGATCTTCGGCGTCCTCATCGCCGCGCAGTCCCTTGGCGCCGACGTGAAGGCGTTTCTCGCCGGTCTGGGCATCGGCGGTCTGGCCTTCGCCCTCGCCGCGCAGGACACGCTGGCCAACGTCTTTGGCTCCGTCGTCGTCGCGGTCGACCAGCCCTTTCGCATCGGCGAATTCGTGCAGATCGGCGCCCACCAGGGCGTGGTCGAGGACATCGGCCTGCGCTCCACCAAGCTGCGCACGCCGGCCCGCACCCTCATCGCGATTCCCAACAAGACCGTCGCGGGCGAGGCGATCAACAACTTCAGCCGCATGCCGCAGCGCCGCGTCGACCAGACCATCGGCCTCACCTACTCGTCGAAATCCACCCAGATCGAGGGACTGCTCGAGGATGTCCGCGCGCTTCTGAAAAGGGACTCCGGCGTCCACCAGGATTTCATCGCGGTCAACTTCATCAACTACGGCGCCTTCTCGCTCGACATCCAGATCATCTATTTTGTGGCCAACCCCGACCTTCAAGTGACCTTTCAGACCCGCGAGCGGATCAATCTCGCGATCATGCGCCTGGTCGAGGCGCGCGGCCTCAATTTCGCCTTCCCCACCCAGACCATCGAGCTCTCCGGTCCGGTTGCGGAGCGTCTGGCCTCCGCCCGAAGCGGCGCCGGCCCCGCGTCTGCGGCCTGATCTGCCGCGCTCCTCGCCGCCGTTTTTGGCCCGGTCCCGTTCAGGGGCCGGGCTTTTTCTTTTCCCCCGTTGCGCCCCCGCCCCTTTGTGTCGAGGTTCCGCCACCTTTTCGCCAATGCCCAACGCCCTCGCCCACGCCACATCCCCCTATCTCCGGCAGCACGCGGACAACCCCGTGCAATGGCTCGAGTGGGGCGAGGCCGCCTTCGCCCGCGCCCGCGCCGAGGACAAGCCCATCCTCCTCTCCATCGGCTACTCCACCTGCCACTGGTGCCACG
>JBDLWD010000290.1:0-5135 GCA_039804465.1 Verrucomicrobiota bacterium
GGGAGCGGCGAACGCGGCCGACGAAAGAACCAGGGCGGCAAGGATAAAGCCGACGGCAGCATTCATGTCGGGCAATGGCATGAACCTATGCGCGTCCGGGCAAGGCTATTCCGGCTCGGCCGTTCCCTCGACCACCCAGTCGCGCGCCTCGGGCACCTGCTCGAAAAAACCGGCCAAAGCCGAGGAAAGATGCTCCGCGTAGCGAAAATGGGCCCCCATGCCGGTGCGAAGCTCCGCCTCGTAGATGAACTTGTCGGCGTGGGTCGAGTGCTCGAAGGGAGTCTGCGCGCCCAGCAGGAGAGAGTAAACGTAGGCAGGCGAACCGCGCGAAAGCAGCTCGCGGGTGAGGGCGAGCTGGTCGTCGAGCAAGGCGCGATGGGCGGAATGCGAGATTTCGGGAGGCAGATAAAAGCCCGCCTGTATCAACGGCGTGTAACGATGTCCGGTGCGATGACGGTTGAGGTCGCGCAGCTCGGCGAGAGCGAGATTGTTCCAGGCGAAGCTCACGCGCATCCGGCGCGTGGCCGTGCCCTGCTGGCCGTAGCGGTTTGATCGCGCGGAAAGCGCGTCGGCCATGCTTTGCTGCTCGGCGAGAAACGGAGGCGTGGCGCGGTCCACATGCACCCAGGTCTCGTCCGGCAGGGGTGCGGCCGAAAGGCGCCCCAGGCCCAGACGGCAGGATACGGCCAGCTCGGCCGCGGCCTGCGTCTCGTGGCTCTTTTCCGCCATGCTGTGCCGCATGAGGCGCGGGGAAAGCTTGAGTAATTCGCCGCGGATCAGATCCGCCGCGGCTCGCGCCTCGGGATGGGGGAGCGAGGCAAGATGCTTCACCGTCTGCGCCCACATGCGCGAAGTCTGCACGAGCGCGAGGTTGGTGCGCGTGGCGAGGGGAATGAAGTAGCGGGCGCGGTCCAGGGCGTAGTTTTTGCGGATGCGCGCCACCACGGCGGGCTTGGCCCCGGCCGGCACGCGCACGCGCTGGGGCTCCGCCTCGCCAAGCGCGTCGAGCCGGGCGTATTCGGATTGATAGGCGGCGAAGGAGCGCCCCATCACGTCGCGCCAGCGCGACGCAAGATCCTCGGGCATGCCCACCTCGGCCGCGTCGGGAAGCGCGCTCGGGGCCAGGGTTATGTAGCGAGTCGAAGACTCCTGACCGTCGGCCATCTGCGCGATTTCGAACACTTTGTAGGCCAGCCACATCGACACATCGTCGAGCGCGACCGCGAGGCCGCCGGTGAGACCGCCGATCGAGGCGTGCCCGTAGTCGACAAACTTCAGGATACGATCGATCGAAGCGTCCGGATCCGCGGGATCCACCTTGGCCAGAATGGTCCCGATGCCCTCGTTGCTGCGCGAGTAGCGGGCGAGCACGGAGGCAAGAAGCTCGGGCGTCACACGGGGCAGGTCGGCGGCGGAAGGGGGCGGGACGAGGGCTAGGCCGGAGATGCGCATCGGAAATGGTAGACCTCCAGCAAAACGCGCGAGAGGACTTCCCAGCGAGCGTTTTTTCCTCTCCGCTCATTCCTTCCACAGCCGTGCCGAAACCCCTGCCCAACCCCACCCGCGCCGACGACGCCGAGACGCCCCCGCCCCCCGGGCGCCGTGAAGGCCCGCACGTGGTCGCGGGATGGAAACGCGCCATCGCCTGGGTCGCAGGAGGCATCGTGCGGATCTGGTGCGCGACCCTGCATCTTCAGGCGGACTCCAGGGCGCGGCGACTCATGGCGGGCACCACGCGCCCCACTCTCTTTGTGCTTTGGCACAACAAACTTTTCGTCGCCGCGGAGCTTTCGCGCAGACTCCGCCCCTCGCGTCCCCTGCACGGTCTCGTCAGCGCCAGCAAGGACGGGGCCTGGCTGTCGGCCTTCTTCGAGAGCGCGGGATTGCGCGTGGTGCGCGGCTCGAGTTCGCGCGGAGGCCGCGAGGCCGCCGCGGGGCTGGTGGAGGTTTTGCGCGCGGGGAACGACGCGGGCATCACCCCGGACGGGCCCCGCGGGCCGGTCTACGTATGCAAGCCGGGCGCCGTCGTGGTGGCGCGACGCGCTCGGGCCCGCGTGCTCATCGTGGGCCTGCATTACGAAAACGCGCGCACGGTCGGCAGCTGGGATCGGTTTCAGATTCCCCTTCCTTTTTCGCGCTTTCGATTGACCGCTGCGGAGCTGGAAGAAGACCTCGTCGCGGCGGAGGACGCCCGGGACAAGATCGAGGCGGCCCTGCGCGACCTGAATCGCGAAGCCTCGGCGGAACGAAAACCCGTCGTCTAGGGTCTCCGCTCCGGACACCTCAAAACACCGGCGAAAGCACCACGCTGGATCCAGGCAACACGGTGTAATCATCGCCCGCGCACCAGGCCGTGTCGTTGAGAAGAAACTTGCACACGATGGGCTGGGCGGTCTCGGGAAGGGTTATGGCCCAACGGTCTTCGGCCACGCACTCCAGCGGCACCCCTCGTTCCCAGGACAAGCCAGGCCCGGCGCCGCGCAAGGTGAGGTGATTGCCAAATCCGACATCGATGGCGGCGACGATCGTGGTGGTCACCGAGGCGGGCGCGGCCTGGGCCTTGGGCGATCTCTTGGCGATTTTGACCGCAGGCGCGGCGGAGACGCGCGAAGGCCTCGCCGGAGCGGAGGGTTTGGCCGGGCGGGCGGCCACCGCCTTTTGGGGCGCGGATTTTTTTACCGCGGCCTTTTTGGCGACAGGTGCTTTGGCTGGCGCTGACGTGGTCTTGGCCTTGGCGGCGGCTTTTGCGGCGTTTTGTTTCATGATGTGAGGATTGGGATTTGAAAAAACTTTGTCCGACAAAGGCGCGGGAAGCACCAAGTGATTTCCTGCGCCGGGAAAAGCAATTCGCGAACCAGTCTACCCGGATTATCAAATTTTGCAGGGGGCAGGCATTGAACCCGAAAACCGCGATTGGAGCCGCTTTTGCTGAACTTGACGCACACAACTCTCACAACTCTTTGTGCAGGCGAAATCAGGGCCGTCGAATGTCGACATGCGCAGTTTACCAAGTTGCGCAGGCCGACCATACCATATTCGGTGATATTCCCCTTCGAATGCCCCTACCCGAGCCGCACGACTTAGACCCCGAAGCCCTTGAGAATCTCCGCGCCCTCGGCGAGGACGGAGACGACACTTTCCTTCGCGAGATCATCGGTATTTATCTGGCGGATACTCCGCTCCGGCTCGCCGATATTCGCAACGCGGCCGCAAAAGGGGATAGCGGCCTATACACCCGGTCCGCGCATACGATCAAAGGCTCCTCGTCGAACGTAGGGGCTCTGGCGGTCAGGGCCATCGCAGAACAATTGGAAAAGAGATCAAGGACCGAATCCCACGCGGACCTTGAGCCCTTGTTAGGCGATCTGGAAAGGGCATTTGCGCGCGCCGCCACCGCGCTGCGCGGCGTTGCCGGCGTTTGATTCGGGGGAATATCACAGCACCCCTTGGCCAAGGGGGCCTGAGCGTCCGGTTTGGTCAGGCTGCGACCGGGTAGCTGCCCAGCCATTTAACCAGCGGGCAGAAAGCGCGCAGCTCGGCCACGGCCTCCTTCATCGCGGGGTCGTCGTAATGGCCGGCCACATCGATGAAGAAAAGGTAATCCCATGCGCGGCGCTTGCTGGGACGAGACTCGACTTTGGAGAGATTGAGCCCGCGCGAACTGAAGGGCGTGAGCATCTTCATAAGCGCGCCGGAATGCGCCGCGGCGGATTCGCCGAGCGAGATTACGAGGCTAGTCATGTCGCGGCCGCCGCCGACCGGACCGGAGGCCTTCTTGCCCACGACGAAGAAGCGCGTGGTGTTGTCGTTCCGGTCTTGGATGTTCCGCGCAAGAATGGGCACGCCGCGCGCCTGGGCGGCGAGTTCTGCGGCGATCGCGGCGGCGCCGGGCTCGGTGTTGGAGATCTCGACCGCCTTGGCTGTGCTGGACGTCTCTACGAGCTGGGCGTGCGGCAAGTGGCGCTGCAACCAAGCGCGGCACTGCGCGAGAGCCTGATCCTTCGAGTATACCTTCTCGATCCTGTCCAAGGGTGTGGCGGAGATCAGGGCGTGGTTAATCTCGAGATGGATCTGGGCAACGGCCTTGAGTTCGCTTTCAACAAAGCCATCGAGCGCCTCGCGCACCGAACCCTCGGTGGAGTTTTCAACCGGGATGATGCCGTAGTCGGCCTCGCCCTTCTCCACCGCGGTGAAAATATCACCGATGGTGGCGATGGGCGTGTAGTCTACGCTCGCGCCGAATTTCTTGATCGCGGCGGCGTGGGTATAGGTGGCCTCGGGGCCGAGGTAGGCGATCTGAAGCGGCTTCTCAAGGGCTATGGCCGCGGACATGATCTCTCGATAGATGGCCTTTAGCGCCTCGGGGTTGATCGGGCCCTGGCTAAGGGAAGTCACCTTGCGAAAAACAGCGTCCTCGCGCTCGGGGACGTAGATCTGGCCACCGCTGCTGCGCTTCAGGCGGCCGATCTCGGATGCGAGCTTGAGGCGCTCGTTGAGCAGGCGGACGATCTCGCGATCGTGGGCGTCGATCTGTTCGCGAATAGGCTGGAGCGGGTCGGCGGACATGGCGCGAAAAGAGATCAGGCGGCGGGAGCGTTTTTATCGGTGTCGGACTGAGGCGCATCGCCGACGGATTCAGAAGCACTAGGGGCGGAGACTGCAGGGACAACGCCCTCGACGATCTCCCCGATGTTCTTCTCTGGCGCGGAGGATTCTCCTTCGGCCGAGTGTTCGATGAGGACCGGCTCGAGCGAAGGCGACTCGCCCTCGCCTTCCTCCAAGGGCAGGCCCATCTCGGCGTCGGCGGGCGGGGTGTCGTTGGCAGCGCGGTTAAGCCACTCGTCTATCTGGCGCGGAGAGAGCACGTCGGACGCGGGCAGCTCCATGAGCGACTTCACTCCGACGAATTCGAGGAACCTGTCTGTCGTGCCGTATTGCAGAGGGCGGCCGGGCAGGTCGGCGCGACCCACGATGTAGACCAGTTCGCGCTCCATCAGCTTGGACAAGCCGGCCTCGGCGGAGACGCCGCGAATGGACTCGATCTCGGAGCGGGTGACGGGCTGGCGGTAGGCTACGACGGCCAAAGTCTCGAGGGCGGACTGGGTGAGCTTTACCGGTGGCGGCTCGTCGCGCTG
>JBDLWD010000291.1:0-9940 GCA_039804465.1 Verrucomicrobiota bacterium
GCGTGGCGCAGCAGCGCGGGGTCGAAATCGGTCCGCATGGGCGCGGGGTTGAGCACTGTAAGCGCGCCGGCCCGGCGTCCCGCGCGGAGGGTGTGCTCCACTGTGGCGAGACCGGTCTCGAGTTGGGCGACCACGACGCGCGCGCCGCGAAAAAGAGAGACTGGCAGATCGCGGGGTGCGAGGGCCTCGTTGGCCCCGAGAGCGACCACGATCTCGTTCTGGCCGGAGTCGTCCACGAGGATGGCGGCCGTGCCGGTGGCGTGTTTCGGCTTTGCGACGAAGCGGGCGGGAATGCCCTCGGACGCGTAAAAATCCTGCGCCACCCGGGCGAAGGCGTCTCCGCCGACCGCGCCGACGAAAAGCACGGGCGCTCCGGCTCTCCCGGCGGCGACGGCCTGGTTGGAGCCCTTGCCGCCCGGACCGGTGGTGAAACGGCCGATTGTGGTCTCGCCGGCGCGGGGGAAGGCGGCGCAGCGCCAGGCAAGGTCTTGGACGTAGCTGCCGACGACAACGACAGCCGGGGCGTGGCGGGGGGGCATGAAGGGGCAGGAAAACGGGATGCGCACGCCGGGGCAAGCGCTTGCGCGGGGCTTGGCGCGGCCTCGTCACGAGAAATTGGCGGCTGTAACAATTGTGAAACGCGTCTGCTTTGCCCTAGGCTAGGAGACGCGTGGCGGCTAGCTTGAGCGTGTAATTTTTTCCTCTTCGGAACATTTTTGGAACTCAGCCCTCGCTCCCGCGCCATGTCGGAATCCCCCGCCTCCCCCGCCAAAAAAATCCTGGTCGTCGACGACGAGACGGACGTCACCGAGCTGCTGGCCTACACGCTTCGCGCCAAGGGCTTCGTGGTCGAGGCGCTAAACGATCCCGTCCGGGCCATCGGCGTGGCCCGCGCCTTCATGCCGGACCTGGTGGTGCTGGACGTGATGATGCCCGAGCTGAGCGGCATCCAGATCTGCCGCATGCTGCGCGCCGACGCGAAACTGAGGAAGGTGCCCGTGATCTTCCTGACCGCCAAGGCCGAGGAGGGAGACCGTATCCAAGGATTGGAGACGGGGGCCGACGACTATGTGGCCAAGCCCTTCAGCACGAAGGAGCTTGTTCTGCGCATCCAGACCATCCTGCGTCGCATGGGGGAGGGCGCGGCCGCGGCGCCCCGCCAGATCTCGGCGGGTCGCATCGTGCTCGACGGTGAAAGGCATGAGGTGCTGGTGGCCGGACAGGCGGTCGAGCTGACGGCCACCGAGTTCAAGCTGCTGCGTTTGCTGATGGAGAGGCGCGGCCGGGTGCAGACCCGCGAGCACCTGCTGATCAATGTCTGGAACTACGAGACCGAGATAGAAACCCGCACGGTGGACACGCATGTGCGCCGCCTGCGCGAGAAACTTGGCGACGAGGCCGACTGGATAGAGACCATACGCGGCGTGGGCTATCGTTTCGCCGAACGCCGCTCCGCGGAGTCGGCAGATACCTGAACTGGCAATTCGCGCCGCATGGTGTAGCGACGGGCCTGCGCCCGTTTCGCCACCCGTCCGCATGCTCTCCCTCGCCCTGATCGTTTCGCTGCTTGCGCTTGGCGCCGTCCTTCTCCGGCTGGCGCAGCACCGGCGTGCGGTCGCGGCGCTGCGCGAGGCGCTGCGCGCCCGCCGCCCGCTGCTGCGCGACGACCTGCCGGGCGCGCTGGGCGCGGACTGGGACGAGCTTTGCGATGTGGCGGGCGAGATGACCACGGAGCTGGGGCGCATAGGCCGCGAGCAAACCGGCCAGACCGCGCAGCTGGGCACCACCCTCGGGTCATTGCAGGAGGCGGTGCTGATCATCGACGCCAAAAACTATGTGTTGCTGGCCAATCCCGCCTTTCACGCGATTTTTCCCCGCGCGGGCCGCATCCTTGGCGAGCGCGTCGAGCTCGCGCTGCGCAACGAGGCGTTTCTGCGCCTGGTGGAGAACGTGCGCGCCGGGCGCGCGCAGGCCCGGCAGGAGATCGAGTTTGTCGGCTCCTCCGGATCCACCTGGGTGGAGGTGACGGCGTCTTCCATCGCGCCGCTCGCGGGCCAGGCCGACGGCTGCCTCTTGTTTGTCTTGCACGACATCTCGCGGCAAAAGCGCCTCGAGGCGGTGAGAAAGGATTTCGTGGCCAACGTATCCCACGAGCTGCGCACGCCCCTTTCGGTGATAAAAGGCTACGTCGAGACCCTGGTCGACGGACACGAGGCGATGCCGCCGGCCGATCGGGAGCGATTTCTAAGAACGATCCAGCGCCACTCGGAGCGGCTCAATTCCCTGCTGGAGGATCTGCTCGCGCTTTCGCGGCTCGAGTCCGGTCAGCCCGGCCTGGCCCGGGAGCGCGTGGAGCCCGGCACTCTGCTTGCGGCCGTGCTGGAGGATTTCCGCGCCCGCCCCGCCGCCGCCGGCCACCGCCTCGCCCTGGAGGTGGAACCAGCCACGCCCGCCGTGCTGGCGGATCCGCTCAAAGTGGGCCAAGTCTTGGACAATCTGGTCTCCAACGCCCTCAAATACACGCCGCGCGGTTCGCGCATCGACGTGTCGGCGCGGCCCGGCTCGGCCGACGCGGTGGAATTTGTTGTGCGCGACGACGGCCCCGGCATCCCGGAGGAGGATGTGCCGCACATTTTCGAACGTTTCTACCGCGTGGACAAAGGCCGCTCGCGCGAGAAGGGCGGCACGGGGCTCGGCCTGAGCATCGTGAAACACATCGTGCAGCTACATGGCGGCAGGGTATGGGTGGAGAGCCGGGTGGGACTCGGCACGGCGTTTCATTTCACGCTGCCGCGCCACGTGGAGGCGGCCGCGGCCGGCTCCGCGCTCCGGTAGCCGGAGCAGGGCCGGGTGGGTCTGCGCCGGGAACGCGTTGACCTCCGGCCCGGGGTTTGCGTGCGTCCCGCTCCGCCCGTGCCGCTCGACCTCTACGCCAACATTCGCGATCAACGCCTCGCCGCCCTGCGCGAGGAGTTTTTCCCCAGTCTGCCCTTGGACTCCGCCCGTCCGCTGACTTTGGAGCTCGGCTGCGGTCACGGCCACTATCTCGCGGCCTACGCCGCGGCGCATCCGGAGGAATTTTGCGTGGGGATTGATCTCCTGGCGGATCGCATCGAGCGCGCCCAGCGCAAGGCGACCCGCGCCAAGCTCGCCAACCTGGCTTTCGTGCAGGCCGAGGCCGCGCTCTTTCTCGGGGCGCTAGCCGCCTACCCCGGCGTGGTTTCGCCATCGCTTCCCGCGCCCCGGCTTGGGCGTGTGTTCGTCCTGTTCTCCGATCCCTGGCCGAAACGGCGCCATTGGAAGCATCGCGTGCTTCAACCCGCGCTCCTTGACACCCTCGCCTCGCTGACGGAGCCCGGAGCCTTGCTGCACTTTCGCACCGATCATCCCGATTATTTCGCCTATGCCCGGGCCGTGGTCGCCGAGCATGACAAGTGGCGCCTGGCCGGGCCGGAAGAACCCGCCGGCGCGTGGCCTTTTGAGCACGTTTCCGTGTTCGAGGAGCGTGCCTTGGCCGGTGCGCCGCAATCGTTTACAGCCATGCGTCGGGAGGGAAACCCCGTCGGCCATTAGCCCGCCGCGCGCGGCTCCGGATCACCACTAATGACCCGACACGTTGGAAGATATCTACCACTTCGAAGATTGACGCCCCCCGCTTGGGCTACCTAGTTCGTTCTCTTTTCCCCTCTTTCCATGGCTTCCCGCGTTTCCGCCTTCGCCCTCAAAACCCTCGTCGCGCTTCCGCTGCTGGCGGTCATCGCCGCGACGGCGCATGCGGCGGAAGGCCACGCCGCGCCGGCGGATCTCTCGCCCTTTCTCCATGTCCCGATTTCGAACTCCATTCTTACGAGCTTCCTGATCACCACCCTGCTCATCATCGGCATCCGCGTCGCGGTGGGCACGCCCAAGATCGTTCCGGGTCGCGGCCAGGCGGTTTTCGAGGGACTCATCACCACTCTCAAAGACATGCTGGAGCCCATCGTGGGCAAGAAGGCCATGCCCGGCGCATTCCCCGTGCTTTTGTGCCTGTTCGTGTTCATCTTGGTGCACAACTGGTCCGGTCTTCTCCCTTTCGTAGGCACCGCGGGCTGGGGCTACACGGATCCTGAAACGGGCAAATTCGTCATGGAGGCTCCGCTGCTGCGTCCGCACACCTCCGAGGCCAACGGCACGCTGGCGCTCTCCCTCTTCTCCTTCGGCGCCTGGTTCATTCTCATCTTCAAATACGCCGGCCCGAAGCTGATTTGGCACGACCTCTTCGGCAACAAGGCGGGCAAGGGCGAGCTGCACCCCGCGATGTATTGGTTCCTCTCCATCGTGTTCTTCCTCGTCGGTCTGATCGAACTCGTCTCGATCGGCATGCGCCCGATCACCCTTTCCGCTCGTCTTTTCGGCAATGTCTTCGGCGGCGAAAACCTGCTTCACGCCACGAACTTCATCTTCGTGTTCTACTTCCTCGAAATCATCGTCGGTCTCGTCCAAGCCTTCGTGTTCACCCTTCTCTCCTCGGTCTACATCGGCTTGATCTGCAACCATGGCGACGACCACGGCCATGACGACCATGCCCACGGACACGCCGAGGGCGCCAAGCACTAAGAACCCCTTTTCCCGGAAGCCATCGCGGGCCCACGTGCCACACCAAACGCGGGTTTTCGGGTCTCACCAAAACCCAAACAACCAACACCCATACATCCATGATCACTGGTAATCTCGCCACCGGTCTCGCCGTTTTCGGCGCCGCTCTCGCCGTCGGTCTGATCGGCTTCCGCACCGTTGAGGCCGTCGGCCGCAACCCCCAGGCCCAGGGCAAGATCCTCCCCCTCGCCCTGGTTCTCGGCGCCTTCGCCGAAGGTCTCGGCATTCTCGCCATCTTCGTGCTCGGCAAGTAAGCCGCGCGATCTGATCGCCTCTTGAGCCGGGGCGAGCCTCAAGCCGCCCCGGTTTCCCCCTTTTTCCTTTCCGTCAGCAACCCTCGCCGCCCGCGTCATGTTCGCCATCCTCGCCGCCTCCACCGAAGCCGCCGCGCCCGCCTCCGGCGCCGCCGAGCTCATCCATCGCTTTGGCATCCAGCCCGGATACGTGGCGATGCAGTTCGTGAGCTTCGCGATCCTGGCCTTCGTGCTCTATCGCTTCGCGATCAAGCCCACGCTCGCCACCATGGACGAGCGCAACAAGCAGATCGAGTCCGGCCTGAAGAACGCCGAGGCCACCGCCGCCAAGCTCGCCGAGGCCACCGCCCAGGCCGCTGCCCAGCTCAAGGCCGCCCAAGTCGAGGCCAACAAGATCGTCGACGAGGCCCGCAAGGCCGCCAAGGAGCTCTCCGAGCGCGAGACCACCGCCGCCACCGAGCGCGCCAACGCCCTGCTCAAGAAGGCCAACGAGGCCGCCGAGCTCGAGCGCAAGAAGATCATGGCCGAGGCCCAGCAGGAGATCGCCCGCCTCGTCGTCGCCACCACCGAGCGCGTGCTCGCCAAGAAGCTCACCGACGCCGACCGCGCCTCCTACAACGAGGCCGCCGCCCGTGAGCTCACCAACGTCTAAGGTCAGCCCTCCAGGCCCCAGCCTCCCAGCTCCCTGCTCACACATGCCCGCCGTCCCCGCAAAAATCCGCGCCTACGCCAAGCAGCTGCTCCAGCTCAGCCTGGATAATGGCGTGGTCTCCGCCGAGCGCGTCGCCGGCGTGCTCGAGTATCTGGAGAAAAACCCGCCCGCCCGCCTGTCCCTCGTCCTTGCGGCCTACCGCAAGCTGGTGGCCGCCGAGCTTGCCAAGGGCGAGGCCCGCGTCGAGCACGCCGGCCCCGTCGCCCCCGAGGCCCTCGCCGCCATCGCCGCCGCCCTCGGCCGTCGCTACGGCCGCCCCGTCGCCGCCACCGCGACGCCGAATCCCGCGCTTCTCGCCGGCCTGCGCGTCCGCATCGGCGACGACGTATTCGAATCCTCCGTGTCCGGCCAGCTCTCCGCCCTCTCCGCCGGCGCCTGAGATACGTATCCGCTTTTTCCCTACACCCTCCCTTTCCAAAACCCTCGTCCGCCTCCTTTCATAAAATGAGCACCGTCCTCGCCCAAATCGAATCGCAGATCGCCAAGCTCTCGTCCAAGGCCGTCCGCAAGAACACCGGCGTCATCACCACCGTCGCCGACGGCGTCGCCAAGATCGACGGCCTGTCCGACGTGATGTATAACGAGATGGTCCAGTTCCCCGGCGGCGCCATCGGCATCGCCCTCAACCTTGCGGAGGACGAGGTCGGCTGCGTCGTCCTCGGCGACGTCTCCAAGCTCAAGCAGGGCGACGAGGTCCAGACCACCGGCAAGCTCCTCTCCGTGCCCGTCGGCAAGGGCCTCCTCGGCCGCACCGTCGACGCCCTCGGCAACCCCGTCGACGGCAAGGGTCCCATCGCCTCCACCGAGTCCTATCCCGTCGAGAAGATCGCGCCCGGCATCATGGCCCGCAAGTCGGTCTCCCAGCCCCTCTTCACCGGCATCATGGCCATCGACTCCATGATCCCGATCGGCCGCGGCCAGCGCGAGCTCATCATCGGCGACCGCGGCACCGGCAAGACCACCATCGCGATCGACACCATCATCAACCAGGCGAACATCAACCGCGTCGGCCTCGCCAGCGGCGACCCGAAGTTCCGCCCCGTCTACTCCATCTACGTCGCGATCGGCCAGAAGAACTCCAACATCGTTCGCACCATCGCCGCCCTCGAGGCCGCCGGCGCGCTCGAGTTCACCTGCATCGTCGCCGCCCCCGCCGCCGACAACCCCGCCAACCAATACCTCGCCCCCTACTCCGGCGCGGCTATCGGCGAGTGGTTCATGGAAAACGGCATGGACGCCCTCATCGTCTATGACGACCTCTCCAAGCACGCCGTCGCCTACCGCCAGATCTCGCTCATCCTGAAGCGCCCCTCCGGCCGCGAAGCCTATCCCGGCGACGTGTTCTACCTCCACTCCCGCCTCCTCGAGCGCGCCGCCCGCCTCGACGGCAAGGGCTCGCTCACCGCGCTGCCCATCATCGAGACCCTCGCCGGCGACGTCTCGGCCTACATCCCGACCAACGTGATCTCCATCACCGACGGTCAGATCTTCCTCGAGACCGACCTCTTCAACCAAGGCATCCGCCCCGCCGTCTCCGTCGGTCTCTCCGTCTCGCGCGTCGGCTCCGCCGCCCAGATCAAGGTCACCAAGCAGGTCGGCGGCAAACTCAAGGGCGAGCTCGCCCAGTTCCGCGAGCTGGCCGCCTTCGCCCAGTTCGGCTCCGATCTCGACGCCAAGACCAAGGCCCAGCTCGACCGCGGTTCCCGCATCGTCGAGCTCTTCAAGCAGCCCGCCTTCAGCCCCATCGCCATCGAGCTCCAGGCCGTCACCATCTACGCCCTCCAGAAGGGCTACTACGACGGCATCGACCTCAAGAAGGTCACCGCCACCTCCGTCTCCATCCGCGAGTTCTTCAAGGCCCGCCACGACGCCCTCCTCACCGAGATCCGCACCAAGGCCGCCCTCGACAAGGACATCGAGGCCAAGATCGTCGCCGCCCTCGACGCCTGGAAGAGCACCCAGTCCGCCTAAACCACGGCGTATCCTGGTCCCGCTCCCAACCTAGCACGTCCCCATGGCCTCCACCCGCGATATTCGCCGACGGATCAAATCCGTCAAAAACACCCGCCAGATCACCAAGGCGATGGAGCTGGTCGCCGCGTCCAAGATGAAGAAGGCGCAGCAAGCCGCCCTCTCCGGAAGCGCCTACGCCCAGCTCATGGCCAAGATGCTCGCCCGCCTCGCCCCCCGCCTGGCCGAGGTGCAGCATCCCTTCCTGGCCCAGCGCGAGATCAAGACCCGCGGCATCCTCCTCATCACCACCGACAAGGGCCTCTGCGGTCCGCTCAACGCGAACCTCTTCAAGCTCGTGATCGAGGTGAAGACCCCGGCCAAGTTCTACTCCGTCGGCCGCAAGGGCGCCCAGTTCCTCGCCCGCACCAAGCGCGATCTAGTCGCCGACTTCACCGTTTCCGACAAGCTCGGCTTCAACGAGGTCAAGCCCATCATCGAGCTCATGGTGAAGGCCTATCTCGACGGCGAGATCGACACCATCGAGGTCATCTACCCGCGCTTCAAGAACACCCTCGTGCAGGAGCCCCAGGTTCGCCCGGTGCTCCCGCTCGCCAGCCTCCAGGAGTTCCTCGCCTCGGCCCAGACCGAGGCCGGCAACTCGGGAGGCACCGTCGACGACCGCGACATGGTGTTCGAGCCCTCCGCCCGCGAGGTCCTCGAGGCCCTGATCCCGTTCTACGTCAACCGCCACATCTACCAGCTCGTCCTCTCCGCCCGCGCCTCCGAGCACTCGGCCCGCATGGTCGCGATGAAGACCGCCAAGGACAACGCGACCAAGCTCCTCGGCGACCTCACCCTCGAATACAACAAGGCCCGCCAGGCCGGCATCACCGCGGAGATCCTCGAGATCGCCGCCGCCCAGTTCGCCACCGCGGCGTAATTGTTTCCCCACTACAACTCCTTTCCCGCAAAACCCTCGCACACTTTCAGAAAATGAACACCGGCAAAATCGTTCAGGTCATCGGCCCCGTGGTGGACGTTAAGTTCACCAACGAAACCATCCCGCCCATCTACCAGGCGCTCACCGTGGACTTCACCGTCTCCGGCAAGGCCGAGAAGCTGACCCTCGAGATCCAGCAGCACCTCGGCGACGGCGTGGCCCGCGCCATCGCGATGTCCTCCTCCGAGGGCCTCCAGCGCGGCATGAGCGTCGTCGACACCGGCGCCCCCATCTCCGTGCCCGTCGGCGAGGGCATCCTCGGCCGCATCTTCGACGTCACCGGCGCCCCCGTGGACGGCAAGGGCGAGGTCAAGTTCACCAAGAAGTATCCCATCCACCGCGCGGCCCCCGCCCTCGTGGACCAGAACACCAACGCCGAGATCCTCGAGACCGGCATCAAGGTCATCGACCTCATCGCCCCCTTCACCAAGGGCGGCAAGGTCGGCGCCTTCGGCGGCGCCGGCGTCGGCAAGACCGTCGTGATCATGGAGCTGATCAACAACATCGCCAAGACCCACGGCGGCTTCTCCGTGTTCGCCGGCGTCGGCGAGCGCTCCCGCGAGGGCAACGACCTTTACCACGAGATGTCCGAGGCCGGCGTCATCAAGCAGGACAAGCTCGACGAGTCCAAGGTCGCGCTGGTCTACGGCCAGATGAACGAGCCCCCGGGCGCCCGTATGCGCGTCGCCCTCTCGGCCCTCGCGATGACCGAGTATTTCCGCGACGAGCAGAACCGAGACGTGCTTCTCTTCGTCGACAACATCTTCCGCTTCTCGCAGGCCGGTTCCGAGGTGTCCGCGCTGCTCGGCCGCTCGCCCTCCGCGGTGGGTTACCAGCCCACCCTCTCCAACGAGATGGGCCAGCTCCAGGAGCGCATCACCTCCACGAAGAAGGGCTCCATCACCTCCTTCCAGGCCGTCTACGTCCCCGCCGACGACCTCACCGACCCGGCCCCGGCCAACACCTTCGCCCACCTCGATTCCACCATCGTGCTGGAGCGCTCCATCGCCGAGCTCGGCATCTATCCCGCCGTCGATCCTCTCGCCTCGGTTTCTAAGGCGCTCGAGCCCTCCATCGTTGGCGAGGAGCACTACCTGGTCGCCCGCGAGGTGCAGCGCGTCCTTCAGCGCTACAAGGATCTCCAAGACATCATCGCGATCCTCGGTCTCGATGAGTTGTCCCCTGAGGACAAGGCCCTCGTCTATCGCGCCCGCAAGATCCAGCGTTTCCTCTCCCAGCCCTTCACGGTCGCCGAGGTGTTCACTGGCGCGGCAGGCAAGCAGGTGCCGGTCAAAGACACTATCCGCGGTTTCAAGATGATCCTCAGCGGCGAGCTCGACCACGTCGCCGAAGGCGACTTTTATATGAAAGGTGGCATCGACGAAG
>JBDLWD010000292.1:0-2692 GCA_039804465.1 Verrucomicrobiota bacterium
GTTCCCGGCCCAGTCGCAGCCGCAACTCGTAGTCGCGCTGGACGTGCTCGAGGTGGGCGGCGGAAAAGTTGACCCGAACCAAGTGGGCTTTGCGACCGATCACGATCAAATCCGGGCCACGAACGACGATATCGACGCCGGCCGCCTCCACTCCGGGGAGGAAGACGGTGAGGTCGATCGTGTCGCCGTTCTGCTGGCAATCGTAGTGCGGGCTGCGGGTCTCGCCTGCGATGACGGGAACGGCGCGGCCCGAGCGACTATTGGTGGTCAGCGAAGGCGGTAGGATTGTGTTCATGGGCGGAAAATAAGTAAAATAAGTTGAAGGAGAGTGCTGCGGGAGCGGCAGGGAAACGGCCGTGATGGAGGCGGCTGGCGGATAAGCCACGAAACCACGAAGGGGGCCTCGTGACAGGCCGCCGGGAGCGAGAGTCTTTTCTCTTGGAGCTTAAAACGCCTTTGGGATGGCGTTGGCTCAGACTCGTCGGCCCGGAGCGGCCGGCTGGCGTTTTTGACACCAGTGGCATTGACGGCCTTGCATCATGCCATGGGCGGTCGCGGTCTTCGTGGACGAAGCACCGGAGCGGCGAGAGGCGATGATGTGGGAGGAGGTCGTCATTGGGTTGACAGGATTTACCATGCATAGTGCAGACCGTGTGCCAAGTCCGAGGTTCGTTTTTCGCCGTGAAGTTTGGGTGACGGCGGTGAACCATCGCACAAGTCCGGTCTTTGGTCGGGGACCGCTTTCCGCGTTGGACAAGGGGGCGACGGTGTTTCTCCGTGTAAGATTCCATGGCCGCATCCACTCCTGTCGATCCCGCCGAGCCCGGTCTTGAGGTGCGCACGTTTTTCGTGCGCGGGCGCAATGCGCTGCTCGCTCGCGCCAATCTTTCCGAACTCTACGTCGATTACTATCTGCATTTGGGGAAGCACGGGGTGAAGCCCGCGGCAGCCCACGACGAACTCTTCAAGCGCGCCCTCGCCGGGTTTGTCCTGCACTCCGCCTCGCGCCCCTGGAACGAGATGACGGCCTGGACAATCAACATTCAGGACCCGCGCGTGAATTTGTTTCTCACCGGAGACAACGAGACCGGCGCGGTGACCGGTCGCGTGTTCGACGAGAACGTGAAGAAGTTTCCGGAGAGCCTTTTTTATTCCGATGTGGTGCGCGGCCGGCAGCCCAAGCGCCGAAGCGTGGTGCCCTTCGCCGGCCCGGATCCGATCTCGGGCATGGAGACCTTCTACGCGCGCAGCGAGCAGCGGCCGGTGCGGTTTTTCCAACTCGCCGAGGAGGAGTTCGCCCTTCTTTGCGAGCACCCCGACTGCGACGCGGCCTGGTTCGCTTCGCTGGACGTGGACGGCGTGCGGGCTTTGCTGCCCGACACGGGTCCCGAGACGGTCAGCCTGATGGAGAAGCGCGTCTACCGCTGGCATTGCGGGTGCAACCAGGAGCGCATGCTTGAGGTGCTTGCTCCGGTCATGAAGACCGACCCCGAAGGTCTTTTCGGGGAGTCCAACGTGATCACGATCCAATGCCCGCGCTGCGCGGCGCGTCACGCCGTGACTCGGGAGGCGATGGAGGCCTACGTGGCTTCGAATCCGTGAGCGAGTGGCTGCACAACATCTGGAACGGACTCGCAGAGTCGGGTCCGCTGGACCGGGTTAATCTCGCGCTTGGAGTCCTTGGCGTCTGGCTGATGACGCGGCGAAGCCTGTGGGCCTTTCCGGTCGGGCTGGCGGCCGTGTCGGTGCAGGGTCTTTTGTTCTGGCAGGCTCGTTTCTACGCCGACGCGAAGCTGCAGGTTTTCTTTTTCGGCTGTCTCGCCTATGGCTGGTGGCATTGGACCCGGTTCAAGGGTGACACGCCCGGGCTACCGGTCACCCGGCTCTCCTGGCGGGATCGCCTGGCCGGCGTTTGCGCAGCCGCCTTGCTCACGGTCGCTTGGGGCTGGTGGCAATCCCGCCACACCGACGCCGCCATGCCCTATCGCGACACTTTCATCGCCTCTTTCAGCCTTCTGGGGCAGTTCTGGCAGGTGCGAAAAAGGCTGGAAAACTGGCCGGTGTGGACCGCGGTGAACGCGGTTGCGATCGTTGCCTACTGGTCGGCCGAGCTCGCGTTCACCGCATTTCTCTACGCGATCTACCTTGTGCTCGGCGTGATCGGCTGGATCGGGTGGGCTCGCGCCCTGCGCCAGAGCGTCGTGACCAAGGGCCCGGAGGCCGAGGCATGAGCGCAGGCGCGCTGCGTGTGGTGCTGTTCGGCGCCGAGTCCACCGGCAAGTCGACGCTAGCCGAGCGACTGGCGACCCGATTCGGAGCGCCTTGGTCGGCGGAGTTTGTGCGCGAGTATTGGGACACGCACGGCGGCGTTATCACCGCGGACAGTCTGGACGCCATCGCCCGAGGGCAACTGGAGGCGGAGGATGCGGCGAAAGCGCGTGCCGAATCGGGCTGCGCGCGAGTGGTGTTTCACGATACCGATCTGCTGACCTGCACGCTCTGGGATGACCTGCTTTTCCCCGGCACGTGCCCCGAATGGGTGCGTGCGGAGGCGGATAAACGGGCGCGCGCCACGGATCTTTTTCTCTTTTGCGACACCGATCTGCCCTGGGCCCCGGACCCGCAGCGTTGCTTCCCCGATGAAGCTGGTCGGGCCATGTGCCGGCGCGTGTTTTTGGAGAAGCTTGAGGCG
>JBDLWD010000293.1:0-2918 GCA_039804465.1 Verrucomicrobiota bacterium
GCGGGTTGGCATCGCGCCAAGACTGGAGGGCGGCGAGGGCCTGCGCGGGCGTGTGGCCGTTCCAGGAAACGTGAAGCGGGAAACGGTAGTCGCGGGCGGAGAGCTCGCGCGCGCCCCAGGCGGAGAGCTTGAGGATGGCGGGGCCGCTGAGGCCCCAGTGGGTGACGAGGAGCGGGCCGCCGTCGGCGAGCTTGGTGCCCGGCACGGAGGTTGCAGCGGCGGGAACGGAGAGGCCCTCGAGACCTACGAGGCGCGGGTCGGCGATGTGAAAGGTGAAGAGAGAGGGCACGGGCGGCTCGATAGCGTGGCCGAGCGCGGCGGCGATGGTCAGACCGGCGGAGCCCTTGTTGCCGCCGGTGGCGAGGAGGACGCGGTCGAAGCGGGCCTGGGAGTCGTCGGTGAAGGTGGCGTCGAAGCCGCCGCCGATGGCGCGCTCAAGGGTGCGCACGCCCATGCTGGTGTAGAGGCTCACGCCTGCCTTGTCGGCGGCGGTGCGGAGCGCGGTGATAATGGTGGCCGAATCGTCGGTGTCGGGAAACATGCGCCCGTCGTCTTCGGTCTTGAGGGTGACGCCGCGCTCGGCGAACCACGCGATGGTGTCGCGCGGGCCAAAGCGGGTGAAGGGGCCGAGGAGTTCGCGGCCGCCGCGCGGGTAGCGTTTGACCAGTTCGCGCGGTTCGAAGCAGGCGTGGGTGGTGTTGCAGCGTCCGCCGCCGGAGATCCGCACCTTGGCGAGCGGATGGGCGGTGGCCTCGTAGAGGTGGACGCGCGAGGCGGGGGCGGCCTCGGCGGCGGCGATGGCGCCGAAGAATCCTGCGGCTCCTCCGCCGACGACGAGGATGCGCGCGGCGGGCGTGGGGACGGAGGCGGAAAGGGCGGCGGGGTCGGACACGCTTGCAGGCTGGGGCCGCGGGCGGGGGGAGTTGAAGGCAAAACGTCGCCTCAAGCGGACGCGGGGTCGCGGAAGACGCGAGGCCGGCAAAAAATGAGGAGGATGCCGCGGTGCAAACCTGCTAGGGTCCGGGGATGGATTGGCTTATCACTTTGTTTGGCACCGAATCCGTGGCGCGCACGGTGGTGCTCCTCGCGGCGGCGGGAGCGGCGGGCACCGCTTTCGGAAAACTGAAAGTGCGCGGGGTGGGGCTGGGCGTGGCGGGCGTGCTGTTCGCCGGCCTGTTGCTGGGGCACCTGAAGCTCGCGCCGCATCATGAGGTGCTGGATTTCGTGCGGGAGTTCGGGCTCATCCTTTTCGTCTACACGCTCGGCCTGCAGATCGGGCCGGGCTTTTTCGCCTCGCTGCGCTCCCGGGGGCTGGTGCTGAACCTGTTCGCCGCGACGATCGTGCTGCTCGGCACGGCGCTGGCGGCCGCGCTTATTCTCACGGGGCGCGTGCCGCTGGCGGCCGGATCGGGTCTGCTCTCGGGCGCGACGACCAACACCCCCTCGCTCGCGGCGGCGGGCGAGGCCTTCAAGCAGGTGGGAGCCGCGCCCGACGCGACCGCGATCCAGGGGCTGGCCTACGCGGTGGCCTATCCTCTCGGCATTCTGGGCATCATCCTGGCGATGCTGCTGGTGCGGACGATTTTCCGGGTGGACGTGGCGGCGGAGGTGCGCGCGGCCGAGGCCAGCCTGCGGCCTGCCTTGCCCCCGCCGACCGGGCGCAATCTGGAGGTGCGCAACGCCAACCTGGCGGGCCGGCGCATCGACGCCATCCCCGGCCTGGCCGGCTCGGGCGTGGTGGTCTCGCGCTTTTCCCGCGGAGGCGTGGTGGCGGTGGCGCGGCCCGAGACCGAGCTCGCGCCCGGGGACATCTTGCACGCCGTGGGGCCGGAGGCCGGCCTGGATGCGCTTCGCGTGGTGGTGGGCGCGGACGCGGGCGTTGATTTGAAGGCACTGCCCGGCGACGTGACCAACCGCCGGCTGCTGGTCACGCAGGGCGCGGTGCTGGGCAAATCTCTGGCCGAGCTTTCGGTGCTGGCGCAGCACAACGTCGTGGTGACGCGCGTGACCCGTCAGGGCATGGAGTTCATCGCCACGCCGGGTTTCCGGCTCCAGTTTGGCGACATCCTGATGGTGGTGGGCGAGTCGCCCGCTATCGACGCGGTGGCGACCGTGGTGGGCAATTCGCCCAAGGCGCTCGAGCATCCGCACCCCATCCCGTTTTTCCTCGGCATCGCGCTCGGCGTGGTGGCCGGCTCGGTTCCGCTTCTGGTGCCGGGTCTGCCCGCGCCGGTGAAGCTCGGCCTGGCCGGCGGGCCGCTGGTGGTGGCCATATTGCTCTCGCGCGCGGCCAACACCGGCTCGCTTGTCTGGCATCTGCCGCCCAGCGCCAACCTCGCGCTGCGCGAGATCGGCATCACTCTCTTCCTCGCCGCGGTCGGCATGAAGTCCGGCGAGAAATTCGTGGAGATCCTTCTCCACGGCGGCGGCCTGGTCTGGCTGGGCTGGGGCGCGTTGGTGACGGCGGTGCCGCTGGTGCTGGTCGGCCTCGTGGCGCGGGCTTGGAAGAAACTCAACTACACCGAGCTGTGCGGTCTGCTGGCGGGCTCGATGACCGATCCGCCGGCGCTGGCCTTTGCCCAGCAGACCACGGCGAGCGACGCCCCGGCGGTGGCCTACGCGTCGGTGTATCCGCTGGTGATGCTGCTGCGCGTGTTTTGCGCCCAGCTCCTAGTTTTCCTGCTCTGGCACGCCGCGGCCGGCGCGTGAGCGGCCTAGCGAGCGGATTCAACGCGGTTCGGGGGCCGACGGTTCCAGCGCGAGGGGCGACTCGGGAACGACGACTGGATCGGCTTTGCGCGCCTCGAACATGGTCTCGACGCCGCTGTCCGGCTCGCCCGGCGACTCCGTGGTAAAGCCCAACGCGGCCGAGCGCGGGATGGGTTCGTTATAAAACGGCTCGCGACCTTCGCCCTCTT
>JBDLWD010000294.1:0-3630 GCA_039804465.1 Verrucomicrobiota bacterium
AAGGCCCTTCTCGCCTCCTCCGAGCACTACGCCTTCGCCAAGGGCCACGCCGCCGAGCACGGCATCCAGATCTCCGGCGTCTCCATCGACGTCGCCGCCATGCTCAAGAAGAAAGACGGCATCGTAGCCAAACTCACCGGCGGCGTCGCTGCCCTCGCCAAGGCCCGCAAGGTCACCGTCGTAACCGGCGAGGCTAAGTTCACCTCGGCTAACAGCGTCTCCGTCGGCGACCAAACCCTCACCGCCAAAAACATCGTCATCGCCACCGGCTCCGCCCCGGTCGAGCTGCCCTTCCTTAAGTTCGACGGCGAGACTATCCTCTCCAGCACCGAGGCCCTCACCCTGCCCGTCATTCCCAAGACCCTCGCTGTCGTCGGCGGTGGTGCCATCGGCCTCGAGCTCGGCTCGGTCTGGGCCCGTCTCGGTGCCGAGGTCACCGTCGTGGAGTTCCTCCCCAAAATCGCCGCGACCTTCGACGACGACATCGTCCGCCACTTCACCAAGTCGCTCGTGCGCCAGGGCCTAAAGATCGAGGTCGGCGCCAAGGTCACCGGCTACGACGCCAAGAAGCAGATCCTCACCGCCGAGCGCGACGGCAAGGTCCTTGAGATCCCGGCCGACGTCGTCCTCGTCGCGGTCGGCCGCCGCCCCTACGCCGACGGCCTCGGCCTTGAAAAAGCCGGCGTCGAGCTCACCGACAAGAAGCGCATCAAAGTCGACGCCCACCTCCGCACCACCGCCCCCGGCGTCTGGGCCATCGGCGACGTGATCGACGGTCCCATGCTCGCCCACAAAGCCGAGGAGGACGGCGTCGCCGTCGCCGAGTGGATCGCCGGCAAGCACGGCCACGTGAATTGGGACCTCGTCCCCGCCATCGTTTACACCGAGCCCGAAGTCGCCTCCGTCGGCCTGGGCGAGGACGCCGCCAAGGCCAAGGGCCTCGCGATCAACGTCGGCAAGTTCAACTTCGCCGCCAACGGCCGCGCCATCGCCGCCGACGCCACCGACGGCTTCGTGAAAATCATCGCCGACGCCAAGACCGACAAGCTGCTCGGCGCGCAGATCGTCGCCCGCGGCGCCGGCGAGCTGATCCACGAGATCGTCGCGCACATGGAATACGGCGGCAGCGCCGAGGACCTCGCCCGCACCATCCACGCCCACCCGACGATGAGCGAAGCCGTCAAAGAAGCCGCCCTCGCCGTCAGCAAGAGCGCGATCCACGCGATCTGATCCGTCTCCGACCTCCGGCGTTCCGGTCTACGACCTTTCGCCTTCACGCCCGCGAGCGCCCCGCGCCTCTCGGGCTTTTTCTTTGTTCTTTTAGCCAAAATAGTCATTTTGGCCATATGCCCGCCTCCACTCCCTTTTCAGCTGCTATCGCCCTACCCTCGGTAGCCGAGTTGTCCGAAGTCACCGCCAGCGTGCTGAAAAACAAGTTCGGGGAGGTCGCCCGTCTCGCCGCCCGCGCTCCGCTTGCCGTCTCCCGCCACAAGCACCGCGAGTTCGTCATCCTCACCGCCGAGAGCTACGAGCAGCTCCAGCAAAGCCGCCGCGCCCCCTTGGAAGCCCTTTCCGCCGACTTCGACCAGATGTTGGCTCGGATGAACACGCCCAAGGCTCGCCGCGCCGCAGCCTCGCTTTTTTCGACCGACTCAAAAACCCTCGCCAAGGTCGCCGTGAAGGCGCGCCGCGCGACCGCCCATGCCTAAAAAATCGGCGGGGCAACCCAGTGGATCCATTACCGTCCTCGCCGGGGTAAATGGCGCGGGTAAAAGCAGCGTCGCCGGTTCCTTGGTTCGGGCGGCGGGCGGCGAATATTTCAACCCTGACGAGGTCGCCCGCTCGCTCCTTCGCCAAAACCCCGACCTCGACTCCGCCGGGGCAAACTCTCTGGCGTGGGCGCAGGGCAAGAACCTCCTCGAACGCGCCATCGCGAAAAACGAAGACTTTGTTTTCGAAACGACCTTGGGCGGAAATACCCTTGCCCGACTTCTCGCCCGAGCGGCGAAAGACGGCATGGCGGTCAAAATCTTCTTCGTCGGCCTAGCCACGGTGGAGCATCATCTGCGGCGCGTCGCCGCCCGTGTCGCTCAAGGCGGCCACGACATCCCAGAGGCCAAAATTCGTGAACGCTGGGAAAGCAGCCGCCTCAATTTGATCCGCCTGCTACCTCAGCTCGCCGAGTTGATGGTTTGGGACAACTCCGCCGAGGCGGATTTCGCGAAAAAGGAACCGGGGCCTGTCCTCGTGCTGCACCTAAAGGAAGGCAAGATCATCGCCCCAAAGAACCTTTCCGCCACACCAGCCTGGGCCAAACCAATCGTCGCCGCCACCATACAACTTAACCGGTCAAGCTGAGCGATCGCCATCCATACAATCTGATCCGGTTGCGCCTTCCGTCCTTCACAGTTCCGTCTTTCATCCGCGCCCTCCGCCTCCAGCCCTGAGCCTGCCGAACGGGCTCAGCCGCTCCGGTCTCCGTCCTCCGGCGTTCCGGTCCCCGACCTTTCGCCTCTCCCCGCCCGCGAGCGTTTCACGCGCGGCGGGCCCGCCTCCGCCGGTTCCACTCTCCGATTCCCGGACGGCCGGTTTGGGGTCGCCCTTTCGCCGCGATCCATCTGCGCTCGCAGCTCGCCCCGATGCCCTACCTCGCCTCCCCCAACCGCTACGAAAACCCGTCCTTCTTTGCCCGCTGCGGCCGCTCCGGCCTCCTGCTGCCCAGAATCTCCCTCGGCCTCTGGCACAACTTCGGGGGCGTAGACGCGTTTGAAAACGGCCGCGCCATCGTGCGCCGCGCCTTCGATCTAGGCATCACCCACTTCGATCTCGCCAACAACTACGGCCCGCCCCCCGGCTCCGCCGAGGAGAACTTCGGCAAGATGCTCCAGCTCGACCTCGCCCCCTACCGCGACGAGCTCGTGATCTCCACCAAGGCCGGCTACCGCATGCACCCCGGCCCCTACGGCGAATGGGGCTCCCGCAAATATCTGCTCTCCTCGCTCGACGCCTCGCTCAAGCGCATGGGCCTCGACTACGTCGACATCTTCTACAGCCACCGCCCCGATCCGCACACCCCGCTGGAGGAGACCATGGGCGCCCTCGCCTCCGCCGTGCAGTCCGGCAAGGCGCTCTACGTAGGCGTCTCCAGCTACGACGCGCCCACCACCGCCCGCGCCGCCCAGATCCTGCGCGACATGGGCGTCCGCGCCCTCATCCACCAACCGGTCTACAACCTGTTGAACCGCTGGATCGAGCCCGAGCTGCTCGGCGTGCTCGATCGCGAGGGCATGGGCTGCATCCCCTTCTGCCCCCTCGCGCAAGGCCTCCTCACCGACCGCTATCTCAACGGAATCCCCGCCGACTCCCGCGCCGCCAGCGTCCACAGCCCCTTCCTTAACGCCGAAGGCGTCACCCCGGAAATCGTGGCCAAGGTGCAAAAACTAAACGCCGTCGCCCGGGAGCGCGGCCAGAGCCTCGCCCGCATGGCCCTCGCTTGGGTGCTGCGCGACGCGCGCGTCACCACCGCCCTCATCGGCGCCAGCAAAGTCTCCCAAGTCGAGGACTGCGTCGGCGCGCTGGAGAACACGCACTTTTCCAGCGAAGAGCTCGCCCGCATCGACGCCATCCTGG
>JBDLWD010000295.1:0-7043 GCA_039804465.1 Verrucomicrobiota bacterium
TCAGCACCGGCATGTGCTTAAGCACGATGATCTCGCCGAGCTGGAGGCGGAATTCCTTGGCGTGCTTGCGCAGCCATTTCAGGCGCTCCTCGGTTTGCTCCTCGTCGCCGGTGATGGAGACAAAGACCTTGCCCTGGCGGGTGTCGGGCGTGACCTCCACCGCCGTGATCGTGACGGGCGCGGCGTCCGCGTTGTAGCGACGGCGGAGCAGGTTGCTCAGCTCACGCTGGATCAACTCGTTGACGCGAAGGGTGCGGGTGGAGGACATGGGAGCGAGGAACTTGGGGGCTTGGAGCAAGGAGTTAGGCCGGAGAGCGAGTTACCGAATCAGAGGCTTGGCGCCTCGCTCCCGACTCCCCGCTCCTTGCTTAGAGCGAAGCTCTCACCTTCTGGATTTCGAAGACCTCGATGATGTCTCCGATGTCGTAGCCGTTGAAATCACCGAGCTTGATACCGCACTCGAGGCCGGCGCGCACCTCGTTGGCGTCGTCCTTGAAGCGCTTAAGCGTGTCGATCTTGCCCTCGGTGACGATCTCCTTCTTGCGGCGGAGACGGGCGTTGCCGTTACGGGTGATCTTGCCCTCGGTGACGAGACAGCCGGCGACGAAGCCCTTGGCCAGCGGGAAGGTGGCGCGGACCTCGGCGGCGCCGAGTTTGACCTCCTTGAGATCGGGCTCGAGCAGGTCGGCCATCATCTCCTTCACCTTGTCGGCGAGCTCATAGATGATACCGAAAGTCTCGATACGCACGCCGTGATGCTTGGCGAGCGGGGTGACGCCGTTCTCTAGCTTGGTGTTGAAGCCAAGGATAACCGCTCCGCCGGTGCCGGCCATGAGCACGTCGTTCTTGGTGACGAGGCCCACGTCGGTGGAGACGATCTCGAGGGAGACCTTGCTGGACTTGATGCCCTCAAGGACGTGGCGAACCGCCTCGGTGGAGCCGAACACATCGGTCTTGATGATGACCTTGAGGACCTTGGCCTGGCCGGCGGCGATGTCGGCGAAGAGCTGGTCGACGGACACGTTTTTGGGCGCGGCGGCGTTCGTGGAGGCCTCCTTGCGGATGCGCTGTTGCTCCTCTTCGGCGAGGTTTTCGGCCTCGCGGGCGTTCTTAACGACCTTGAACTGGGCGCCGCTGTCTGGCGCGCCGGACCAGCCGATCACGCGGACGGGGGCCGAGGGCGGCGCCTCCTTGAGGTTGGCGCCCTTGTCGTCGAACATGGCGCGCACCTTGCACCATTGGGCGCCGCACACGAGGGCGTCGCCTACCTTCAGAGTGCCACGCTGGATCAACAGGGTGGCGAGGGGACCGCGACCGACGTCGACCTGGGATTCGATGACGATGCCGGAGGCCTCGGCCTTCGGGTTGGCCTTGAGTTCGAGCACGTCCGCCTGGAGGAGGATCATGTCGAGCAAATCGGATAGACCGGTGCCCTTGAGCGCGGAGACCGGCACGGTGACGGTCTCGCCACCCCAGTCCTCGGGCGCGATGTTGCGCTCCTGCATCTGCTGCTTCACGCGGTCGAGGTTGGCGCCTTTGACGTCCATCTTGTTGACCGCGACCATGGTGGTGACGGCGGCGGACTGGGCGTGCTTGAGGGCCTCGTCGGTCTGCGGCATGAAGCCGTCGTCGGCGGCGACCACGAGGATGGCGACGTCGGTGACGGAGGCGCCGCGGGCGCGCATCTTGTTGAACGCAGCGTGACCAGGCGTATCGAGGAACGTGATACGGCGTCCCTGGTGCTCGACCTGGTAGGCGCCGATGTGCTGCGTGATGCCGCCAGCCTCTCCACCGGCGACATTGGCCTTGCGGATGGCGTCGAGCAGCGAGGTTTTACCGTGGTCGACGTGACCGAGGATGCAGACCACCGGCGGGCGCGGGGCGAGGTTTTTGACCTCGTCCTCGGCGTCCTGCTTCGCCTTGGCCTGCTCCTTGTCCTTTTTGGAAACCTGGGGCTGGGCCTCGCCGCGATGCTTGATCTCGAGGAGGAAGCCATGCTTTTCGGCGACCTTGGCGGCGACCTGCTCGTCGATCGTCTGGTTGATCGAGGCGAAGATGCCGGCCTCCATCAGCTCGGAGATGAGCTTGAAGGGCTTCATGCCGAGGGTCGTCGCGAAATCGCGCACGATGATCGGCGGCTTGAGATGGATGATCTTGATGCCGCCCTCTTCCGTGATTGTGGCGTTGGAAGTAGGCGCGGGCGCGGCGGGCACGAAGGCCGGGCGCGGAGCGACTGCACCGGCGGGAAAAGCAGGCAAGGCCTTCGGCGCGCCGGCTGCGGGCGTGGGCGGCGGCCCGGGCGGACGAGGCGGAGCCGAGAATGCCGGCGCGGGAGCAGGGGCTGGATTCGCGACAGGTGCAGGCGCGGCGGGACGAGCCGGGGCGGATACGGAGGCCGGAGACGCGGGCGCGGCAATCGGGGCGCGCAAGCCGGGCGTGACGATGGGAGCGGGCGGACGCGGGGCGGAAACCGGCGCGGGAGACGGCGGAGCGGAAACGGGCCGGGGCGCGGTCGCGGGCGTTGAGACGGCGGGGGGACGAGAGATGGGCGGCGGGGGGCTGAGCGGACGTGGCGCGCTCACCGCGACCGGGGCGGGGGGCGGCGGGGGAACCGGAGCCGAAACGGGCGCGGGCGTAGATACCGGGGCCGAGGCTTTGGCCTCTGCGGCGGCACGGGCGGCGGCTTCCGCTTTTTCACGCGCGATGTCGTCCACGCTCTTGACCATGGGGACGCGCGGGGCTGCGGCCGGAGCAGCGGGAGCGGCGGGAGCGGCGGCCGGGGGAGCCTTGGCGGCGAACTCCTTCTCGATCTCCTCCTCGTAGATCTTGTTCACCGTGCTGGAGACCGACTTGGTATCCGGCGAGACGTAGCCGCGCTCCTTGAGCAGCGCCAACATCTCCTTGGCCTCCATATTGTGACGTTTGGCTAGTTCGTGGATGCGGATACTCATTCGACGGTCGGCGGTGAAAAAATTGCGGGCGAAAAGGGGAAACTATCAGGAGGACAGGTTGGTGGTAAAAGCAGGCGCGCCCCGGTGTCAGGCACCGGAAATGCGCTGCATGACGACGGCGGCCTCTTCGGCGGTGAAGCCGGCCTCGACCAGCGCATCGGCGTCCACGCCCTCGAACGCGGCGGGGGAATTGATGCCCACCGACACGAGGCGCTCGGCGATGGCGGCCTCGATGCCGAAGGTGTCGACCAAGGACTTGATCGCCTGGGCGCGGGGATCCACGACGGCGCTCTTGTGCTCCTCGATATCGATGCGCCAGCCGATGAGGCGGGAAGTCAGACGAGCGTTCTGGCCTTTTTTGCCAATCGCGATGGCGAGATCCTCGGTGGCCACCTTGAGCAGGATACGCTTCGAGCGATCATCGAGGACGATCTCGCGCGGCACGGCGGGTTTCAGCGCCTCGAGCACCATCTGCTTCGGGTCGGCGAACCAGTTGATGATATCCACCTTCTCGCCGTTGAGTTCGCGCACGATGGTTTTCACGCGGGCTCCGCGCGCGCCCACGCAGGCGCCGACAGGGTCGACCTTGGGATCGGCACTGGTGACGGCGATCTTGGTGCGGTAGCCAGGCTCGCGGGCGAAAACCTCGATCTTGACGGTGCCGTCGGCGATTTCGCCCACTTCCACCTCGAAGAGGCGGCGGACGAATTTCGGGCTGCCACGGGAAAGGATGAGCTCGGGGCCGCGCGGCGTGCTCTCGATGGCTAGAAGAATGGCGCGAATGCGGTCGCCGGGTTGATATTCCTCGCCAGGAACCTGCTCGCGGCCGGGCAAAACGGCTTCGGATTTGCCGAGGTCGATGAAGATATCGTTGCGCTCCTTGCGACGGACGGTGCCGGTGACGATGTTGCCGACCATGTCCTTGTAGTCGTCGTAAATGCGGTCCTTCTCGAACTGGCGAAGCTTCTGCATCACGGCCTGGCGGGCCGTCTGCGCGGCGATGCGGCCGAGCTCGGAGGGATTGATCTCGCGCTCGATGACGTCGCCGATCTGAACGCCGGCCTTGAGGGACTGGGCCTTCTCCAGCGCGATCTCGAGCTTGGGATCGCTCACGGAATCGGTCACCTTCAGCAGCGACCAGGCCTTGAGCTGGCCGTTCTTCGGGTTGATCTCGATCTTCAGCTCCTGGCCGGAGTTAACTCCCTTGAGGGCGGCCGCCTTGATGGCGTTGACGATCGCGGCGATCATATCAGCGCGCGCGATGCCCCTTTCCTTCTCCATGTATTCCAGGACGGTAAGTATTTCGCTGCTCATGAGGGTCGTGAGGGAGGTGGTTAGAGAAAAAAAAAGCGGGCCAGAGGCCCACTTCTCGTAAAGTGAACTGTAATAACGAACGGGTAGTAAGCGAGCGGGCGAAAACGCTGTCAAGTCCCGCGCCCGCCCTCGTCCGGCAGGGCAGCCAGCCAGCCGAGCAGACCCTGTAAAACCCCTTGGGACACACCGCCGACCGCGCTGTCGCCACCCACCTCAAACTCCTTGGCGAGTCGGAGCAGTTCAGCCGGCGCGTCGCCGCAGCGCCAGTCGAGCCATAGCCGCCTCGCCATATCCCAGCCATCACAATTCCCGCCGACGAATTGCATCTCCAGCCTGGCCGCCAAAAGGGGCAACCAGGCATCGCAAATCATCGTATCAAGGCGACTGCCTCCGAGCTTATCCTGCGTAACCTCATGCGCCATTCGCGAACGCCAGCGAGGAATCCGCAAGAGCCGCCGCCTTTGACCCAAGCCACCGCTCATCAACGAAGCGGACAAGGCCGCGGTCTCATTTGCAAACTCGCGCCCTATCCCCGCCAACAACGCCGGCCAATCCGGACGCGCACGCATCCAGCGCAGATATTGCTCCAGCCGCACCCGGGGCTGATTCGCCGGCCGCACCCCTCCGCGCACCCACTCGGCCTCGGAGTGCCGCCACGCCTTCTCGACGATGTCATCATCCCCTCCTTCGCGCCAGGCCTCCAAGGGCATGCACCTCGCAACAGCCAGCATAGGCGCACGGTTGGGCCGGTAGCCGAGCACCTCCAGCGCCGCCTGGTGGCAGGCAGCGTCCCACCCGGAGACCTCGATCCGCCTGCGGGCGAGCGCAGTCTTCAACCCCCATCGCCGCGCCGAATGTCGCTCCACCAACCGGGATAACTCTTCGGCCGGCACGGATGCCAACGCCTCGCGCAAACGGCTGAAGGGCCTTCCCGCCAATGCCTCGACCGCAGCCTCCTCGGCATAGGCTTCCAAATCCCTTTCGAGCAAAGGCAGCAGCTCCAATGTGGGGATGGGCCTGCCGTCAGCACCCGTCGCATCCTTCCCGACCGCGGGGAACAGCACCACGTGCAGGATAACGTTCGCGTAGGCCGGATCCTTGGCGTGGCCATGCTGGCCCCAGTCCGACGCGCGCAAATGCAGCTCGATGTCGCCGCGCAAAACCTCCCCGTCCGCGCCGCCCCCCACCCTGATCTCCGCGTCGAGAAAATCCGGACCGGGCAGCCTGTTCCACCGCCCGCGCTTTACGATAGCCAGCGACCGGCCGTCCCTCAGCAGCAGATCCCGCGCGTAAAAATCTCCTCGCGCCCAGATCTGCTGAAGCAGCCGTTCGGAAAAAACGAACGCGCCGTGCAACCCCGTGATCTCGGCGAGGGCAAGCGAAGGAGACGCGCTCTTGTCGTCCTCGCTCACGGCGATGCCTCCCCTCCCCCGCCGGCCCGCCACCGACGATCGGCATCGGCGTTCACGCGACCGATCCTGCGCGACCGGCCCGTATCCATTCTATCTATACGCCGTGCAAGGTCCTCGGGCGGACACCACGCCCCGCCCGACGCCTCCACCGTGGCACGCTCGGCCTGGTCCGCCGTGGCGACCAGGCAGGATGCCGGCTCGGTGGAACGCGCCACCAAACGCTCGATCACATCATCGGCCGTCGCTCCGGCTGGCGTGTGCACACAGGCAAAATCCGCCGCGCCGCCGACCGACTCGACGTGCAGCTCGGAGCCGCGGCCGTCAAAGACCACCGTCACTCGCCAGCCGGCGTGATCGTGCAGGACCGCCACCCGGCGCAGGAGCAAAGCCTTGGCCGCCTCGCGGTCGCGACGAGCGAGGGCCCGCGTCTCCGGCCAAGCCTGGAGAACGTTGGAGCCGTCCACGAGCAAGTGCGTGCGAGCCTTCTCCATCGTAACGAATTGCGAGCCAGGAAAGCTCGAGGCCTGGCAAGCGCGGGTGCAAGCCCAAGCGAGGCCGGATGCGCTTGCTTGCCGGGCCGGTCGGGCACTTGTTTGCGTGCATGCACCCCTCCGCATTGGGCAAGCTCATCGGCTCCGTCATTCTCATTCTCGCGCTCGTGATCGCCGGCTCCCAGGCGACCTACGTCATCGAGCCCGGCACGCGAGGAGTCATGGTCACCCTCGGAAAGGTTTCGCCGGCCGCGCTTCCAGAAGGCTTCGGCACCAAGGCGCCGTTCGTCTCCCACATCCAGACCGTCCAGGTTCGACAGCAGACGCGCGAGCTGCCTGCCGAGTGCTACTCCGCGGATCTACAGCAGGTGAACATGCAGCTGCGCGTGCTCTATCGTATTCCGGAAGCCTCGGTCGTTAAAATCTACCAAGACTACGCCGGGGAGCCTTTCGATAGTCTCGTGGCTCCGCGAGTGCAGGAGGCTTTGAAAGAGGTGACCGCCCTGCAAAGCGCCGAGCAGATCGTGAAACGCCGCGAGGAAATCAAAACCCGCACCCTGGCCGCCGCCCGCGAGAAGATCGCGTCGCTCCTTATCGTGGAGGACATCGTCATCGAAAACATCAACCTCTCGCGCGAACTCGAGACCGCGATCGAGGCCAAGATGGTCCAGGAGCAGGAGGCCGCAAAGGCCCGCTTCACCCAGCAGAAAGCGCAAATCGAGGCCGACACCGCCATCATCAAAGCCAAGGGCGAGGCCGAGGCCATACGCATACGCGGAGAGGCCCTGCGCGACACCCCCGGATTGATCCAGCTCCAGATCGTGGAAAAGTGGGACGGACGCGCTCCCCTTGTGATAGGTGGCGGGGCCGGCGCG
>JBDLWD010000296.1:0-2627 GCA_039804465.1 Verrucomicrobiota bacterium
CAACGTGAACGCGGCAAAGAGGGCGGAGCGGCTGAAGAGTCTGGGGAAGGACATGGGTAGCTGTGGCGGACGCGCCCTAGGGGGATGGAGTGCTCGCGGGGGCGAGACGCAGAATGGTTAACGAATAAGCGGGAAAGGTGTGGCGCAGTTCGGACACGCCGCCGGACGGGAGCTTGAGGGTGGACTCAAGGGGGGAGAGCTTCAGCGGATCCTCGTAGGTGTTTTCGGCGAGCGGATCCGGACCCGAGAGCGTGAGGGCGGTGGCGCGGACGAAGGGGTGCGTCGCCCCCGGGAAGTTCAGGGCGGTGTCCTGCGGGGTCGCCGAGATATTCACGACCTTGAGTAGGAGTTCGCCGGATTTTTCATCGAGGGACGCGCCGGCGTAGAGCTTGGAGTGGGGCGCGGGTTCCTTGAGCGTCACTTCGTGGACAAGTTGGCCATCGAGGGTGCCGCGCACGGAGTTGCCGCGGACTTCGAGGCGAAGGTCATGCCAGTCGCCGAGAGCGAGTTTGAGCGGCCAGGTGAGGCCGCTGCGCTCGGCGCCGATGCGCGCGCCGATGAGAATCTCGCCCTTGCCGGAGAGGGCGCGGACGCGAAGGGTGACGCTGTAGTCGGTCCAGCGGCCGTCCTGGGCGAGGAGGTAGGCGTCGCCGAGGATGGCGGCGGCGTGATATTCGTTGCTCGTCTGGCGATAGGCGCCGTCCTGGATGCTCCAGGCGCCGGGAGTGGCGTAGAAGTTCCAGGTCGCGCGGCTGCCGGCCACCCACTGGGCGGAGCCGGCGGAGAAGTCGGAGCGGCTGAGCACGGAGCCGTCGGCGGCGGTCACGACGACGTCCCGGAACTCGGCGGTGGTGTAGCGCGTGCCCAGGCCGACGGTGCCGGCCACGGCCATGCCGCGCAGGCGAGGGGTGGCGCCGGCCTCGACCCGGGAGGGGATGAAGACATCGCCACGGTGGCGCGCGAACATCTTGAAGACGTGATAGGAAGGGGTGCCGTAGCTCCGGGTGTTGTTGAACTTGATCATGCTCCACGTCTCGAGGTGGTGCTCGCGGCCCTCCTTGTCGGTGAGGCGGCTCATCTGAGGGGCATAAGCGGCCATGATCACGAGGTCGGAGTTGCGCTCGAGGCCGGTGAGGATGACGGCTTCGCCGAGCGCGGCGCGGAGGTTGCCGCGACCGTTGCCGTCGTTGACGGCGTATTCGCCGACGAACACGCGCGGGGCGGCGGCGCGATCTTTTTGGGTGTCGAAGCGGCGGCTGAAGTCGATGGCGCCGTCGAAGTGGCCATACCAGTGGATGTCGTTGATGTCGGGCTTTCGGCCGTCGAAGTCCGCTTGGATGTTGCCCGCGGAGGTGATGATTTTCACCTCCGGGTGGCGGGCTTTGATCGCGTCGTAAAAGAGCGGGAAGCGCTCCTGGTATTCCTTTCCGCCCTCCTCGTTTCCGAGTCCGAGGTAGCGCAGGTTGAACGGCTCGGGGTGGCCGTTCTCGGCGCGGAGCTTTCCCCAGCGCGAGGTGACGGGTCCGTTGGCGTATTCTAGGGCGTCGAGAGCGCTTTGCACCCAGGGGCCCATGCGCTCCATGAGGGGCGCCTCGACGTGTGTCGTGCCGGCGTGGATACTGAAGACGGGCTCGGCGCCGAGGTCCTCGGCCATTTGCAGGTATTCGTGGAAGCCGAGCCCCCAGGTGCGACGGTAGCCCTGCCAGACGTTGAGGTTGGCGCGGCGTTGCTCGACGGGGCCGATGGTGTCCTTCCACGGCCAGCCGCCGGTGGCGGGCGAGCCGGTGTTGACGAGCGAGCCGCCGGGGAAACGCAGGAAGGCGGGGCGGGTGTCGTCGAGCAGCCGCATGAGGTCGGGGCGAAGACCGTTGGGGCGGTTTTTCCAGGTGTCCTTCGGGAAGAGGGAAACCATGCCGAGCCAGACGGAGCCGGGCGAGCGGGCCTCGATGACGAGGCGGGCACGCGGCTCGGTGACGGGGGAGACAAGCGTGGCGGTGAATTTTTTCCACGCCGGTCCGGCGTCGGTGAGCGTATATTCGGCGTCGGTGGAGCCGTCGGGCAACTCGAGACGGGCGACGAGTGGACCGGAAAAATCGGCGGAGACGCGGGCGAAGACGGTGAGGTCGTAGGACGCGCCTTTATCCACCGCGATGCCATCGTAGCCCGGGTTGACCACGCCGGCGCGGCCGTCGGCGCCGAGGCTGGCGACATCGAGCCGGAGGGAGCGCTCGCGGGCGGAGTTCAGCGTGTCCGCGCCGTCCGTGGCCATGAAGGCGACGGCGGTGCCGGTCCGCAGGAGCGACCAGTATTGGGGGACGTCGGGGTAGAGGAAGGAGCGGTTGCGGATCTTCTCCGGGTAGAGGCCGCCGTCGGCGGCGTAGGCCCAGTCTTCATGGAAGAGTCCGTAAAGCGTCGGGCTGATGCGGATGCCCGGCTGGTCTAACAGGATGGTGATTGCGGCGGAGTCGGCGGCGGCCGGCGTGGATGGCGAGGCCGCAGCAGAGCCCAGGGGAAAACCGGGTGCGAGAAGCGCCAAAGCGAGGAAGCTACGCATGGGGGGCGGCGAAGACAGGCGTCCTTAGAAAGCGTGGTCGGCGAAGCGAATGCGGCGCCGGGCCGACGATCGG
>JBDLWD010000297.1:0-6513 GCA_039804465.1 Verrucomicrobiota bacterium
AGGTAGACGCCTCCACCTCCCTCGTAGCATTCCCCAGAGCGTTCCGCAGGGACGGGGCGAAGCAGGGCGCGCACAAGTGCGTGGGCACGGTCACCCTCGAGCAGGCGGGCCCAGAAACAGATTTTCCAAGCAAGGGACCAGCCGGTGCCGTCGTCGCCGCGGATCTCTAAGGTTCGACGGGCGGCGGCGAAGAGGGCGGGCGTGGCGGGGGTGATCTGCGCGCCAGGATGGAGTCCGAAAAGGTGGGAAACGTGGCGATGATGGACGTCGGTTTCGACGTAGTCGCAGGCCCATTCCCGGATATTGCCACGCGATCCGATGCGGGCGGGCAGCAGGCGGTCCCGGGCGGCGCGGATGCGGGCGGTGAGTTCGTCCTCGGCTTCGAGCAGGCGGGCGGCCTCCAGGCAGTGGTCGAACAGGTCGCGGAAAATCTGCAGGTCCATCGTGCTGCCGTAGGTGACGGTGCCGACGCCGCCTTCGGGCGAGTGGAAGGAGAGTTCGGGCGAGGTGGACGGTGCGGTGACGAGATGGCCGTCGGCGTCATCGACGAGCCAGTCGAGAGCGAACTCGGCGGCGCCGCGCATGACGGGCCAGGCGCGGTCGCGGAGGTAGGCGAGATCGCCGCCGAAGGCGTGGTGTTCCCAGAGGTGCTGGCACAGCCAGGCTGCGCTCAGGCACCAGTTGGCCCACATGGGATCTCCGTCGCCGAAGTCGCCGACGGGCGCGGTCTGGCGCCAGAGGTCGGCGTTGTGGTGGGAAACCCAGCCGCGGGCGCCGTAGTTGATGCGCGCGGTGTCGCGGCCTTTTTCGGAGAGCTCCCGGACAAATTGGAGCAGGGGCAGATGGCACTCGGGCAGGGCTCCGGGCTCGGCGGCCCAGTAGTTCATCTGGGTGTTGATGTTGATCGTCCAGTTTGAGCTCCAGGGCGGGCGGACCGCGTCGTTCCAGATGCCTTGGAGATTGGCGGGCTGGCCACCGGGGCGCGAGCTGGCGATGAGGAGGTAGCGTCCGAAGTCGAAGAGCAGGCGTTCGAGGCCTGGATCGGGCGCGCCGGCCGCGGCGCGGGCGAGGCGGGCGCCGATGGGCAGGGGCTCGGCTTCGGCGACGGACCCGAGATCGAGGTGCACCCGCGCAAACAGGGCCTGGTGGTCGGCGACATGACGGCGGTGCAGCTCGGGCCAAGGGCGGGCGCGGGCCGCGACTAGGCTGGCCAGGGAGGCGGCGACCTCGTCGCGGCCGTCGCGGACGGGGCAGCGGCGGAAATCGACGAAGCTGGTGGCGGCCGAGACGCGCAGGACGACCTCGGTGGCGCCGCGCACTAGGAGGCGGTTATCCTCGATGGATACGGTGCCATCGAAGGCCTCGGCGTGGAGATGGGCGGCGAAGCGCATGCCGGCCGCTTCGGGGCCTTCGTCGTAGCGCACGGCGTCGGGCCGTTCTCCCCGGTAAACAGGTTCCACGTGGGAAGGGGCGCGGCCAAGCAGGGCGAGCGTGGCGGCGTCGTGAGTGGCGACGCGGTGGCGAAGTTGGGAGGCGAGGGTTGCGGTGAAGGAGAGCGCGCCGGGCCGGTCGGCGACGAGACGGAGCGCGAGGATCTGGTCCGGAGCGCTGGCAATGATCTCGCGGGTGATGCGGACGCCACCGGCGTCGCGATGGCTGACGCAAGCGGTGGCGGTGGCGAGGTCGAGCGAGCGGACGTAGTCCGCGGGAGCGGCGTCGGAATGGGACGAAACGAAGTCGAGGAAAAGGTCGCCGAGCGGAAGGTAGGACTGGTTGTAGGGGCCCTGCATTTTCTTGCAGAGGGCGACCGCCTCGGCGTGGCGGCCGGCGAAGACGGCGGCGCGGACGAGAGGAAGTATTTCGCGAGCGGCGGGGTTGTTGCCCTCGACGGGACCTCCGGACCAGAGGGTGGCCTCGTTGAGCGCGATACGTTCGTGCGCGGTGCCGCCGAAGACCATTGCGCCGAGGCGGCCGTTGCCCAGCGGGAGAGCCTCGACCCAGGCGGCGGCGGGTCGATCATGGCGAAGGACGGAAGTGGTCATGGTGCGGGCTCAGTCGCCTCGGGGCGGGTGGCCGACGACCTCGGGATGGTAGGCGTGCAGGGCGGGCCGTTTGGGTTCGGGGACCAGAGGCGTCCAATCGGTCAGCGGCGTGATGTCGAGCACGGGGGCGGTTTTGAGGCGCAGCGTGACGATTTGCTGGGGGCGGACGGGGAAACGGTATTCGGGACCGGCGGCGAGGGGTTGCGGGCGTTCGCCGTTGAAGTCGGTGAGGGCCGCGGAGGTGTGGGGTAGGTCGATGGCGACCCGGGCCTCGCCCGGAAGGCCCTGGCTTTCGATGAGGCGGAGTTCGAGGTAGGCGCCGTCACGACGCATGACCTCGACGATGACATTGTCCGATGTGCGGATGCCTGCGGCGGCGGTATCGGTCGCGGCGGGGACGGTGATCGGCGGGCAGTTGAATTCCCAGGCGATGCGCGGGATGCGGGCCTCGGCCCAGGGGGTGTCGCGCACGGCGAGCGCGTAGTGCAGGCGGTGGGTGCCTGCGCCGGACAGCCATGGGTTGGGGTAGCCGTAGTATTTCTCGACCGCGTTGTAGAGGAAAAGGACGGGCGTGCGGCCGGTGATCTCGCGGCCCGGCAGGCCGCGATCGAGCAGGGCGAGGCCGGCACCGTCGGGGAGCTCGTAATCGCTCCAACGAACGGCGGGCAGGATGCCGGCGGTTATCCCGTCCAGGCCCGCGCGGGGCTCGGGCCAGGCGCCGTGGGAAAAACCGAAGGGGACGCCGCGGCGGATCTCGCGCGGGATGTCGGCGAGCGGGAACTCGGCGACCACGACCGTCTGATCCGGCAGGTCGTTGAGCTCGGTCTCGAAGTCGATGCGCGGATAGTTTTTGTTGAAGCGCAGAATCCGGCGGGAGGCGCCGCCGCCGTGGAAGACGGAGCCAACCTCGATGGTGACGGCCACGTCTGTCTCCGAGGCGACGAGGGTGGCGGGAAAATCCTGCGAGGAGGCGAGACGCGGGCGCTCGGGGCGGAGCAGAAGATTGTCGCCCGCGGCATACCATGTCGGCCGGGTGGCCTTTTCGGCGACGAGGACGTTGGCCGGGCCGCCCAGGAGCTCGCGCCCTGAGGGTTTGGCTTTTACGCTTAAGAGATCACCGGTGGCGGGGTCTATGCGCGCGACGTAGTGGGCGGTGTTAATTTCGGAGGGAATTTCGGCCAAAGCCCGGGTGGTGGCGGGCCTTGGGGCCGGGGCGGTTCCGAAGGCGGGCACACGGGGCTGGCTGAGGCCGTCGACCGGGTCCTGGCGGTCCCAGTTGAGCGGGTTGAAGACGGCGGGCCCGGTCGAGGGGGAGGAGGAGGCGAAGGCTTGGGCGGTGATGCGGGCGGAGGCGGACTCGACCCATTGGAAGCGGTCGCGGGCATCCCAGGATGTCGGGTGCTCGAAAACCATGCCGCCGGCGGCGCCCCAGAGGGTGTTGCGATCGGCGTTAAGGAAGAGCTGCAGCCAGGCGTGGTAAAGATCCTGGACCGGGTAGGTGAAATCGCCGCGCAGGCTGGCGAGCGAGGCGGCGGTCTCGGCGGCCTGGAGGGCGTGCTCGGAGCGGCGGAACCAGGATTTCACGCGAGGGTTCTGCACCCAGAACGCGTTCCAGAAATAGGGGGTGGATACGGGCTGGGTGATGAAGGAGTCGCGCACGGGCGCGAGGGCGTCGAAGTAGGCCGAGAACGTGGAGAAGCGAAGGGGTGTTTCGGGGCGAAACGCCCGCCACTGCTCGATGAATTCGGAGGGATACTCCTTGCGAGCCGGCGGGAGGGAGTAATCGCCTTTGCCGCCCAGAATGAGGACCGGGGCGCCGGGGGGCGTGGCCTTGGCGCGCTGGGCGAAGTAGTCGGCCTGGTGTTGGAGTTGTTCGCGCGTGAGCGGGTCTTTTTCGCCGTAAACGAGGGATATGCCGGTGGGGCCAAAGTCGGAGTAGTGGGTGGGCGCGACGACGAGCGTGCGGGTGCCGTCGGGCGAGACCGCCCAGAAGGAGTTGGCGTCCGCCTCGCGGCGGTTGTTTCGGGTGAACACGAGACCCTCGAGCCCGAGTTGCTCGGTGATCTGCGCCTGTTGATCGGGAGTGCCGCAGATGTCGATGCACCAGGCGAAGCGAGGACGAGCACCGAGGAGGGCCTGTTGCCAGCGCAGACCCTCGACGCCCATCTTGGCGTAGAGCTCGCCGCCGCCCAGACTCATGGTGGCCTCGATGAAGAAGCCGTTGACCAGCTCGACGCGGCCTTCGTGGACGCGCCTTTTCAGCTCATCGAAACGGGCCGGGGCGAAATTATGAATCGCGATGAGGTTGTTTACCTCGGAGAGCACGAAGGCGTAGTTCGGATCGGAGTCTACACGGTCGAGGTGGGCGAGATAGGTGTTGGCGCAGTAATTGCGCTCGGCCGACCAATTGGCGAGCCAGCCGGAGCTGGCAGGGTGAAAGTTGGAGACGATGTGAACCGGGGGCAGCGTCTTGTCGGGCATGGTGGCGAAAAGCGGGCCGGCCAAGAGCACAAACGAGAAGGCAAGCCGGACTAGAGGGAACATGGCAAAAGTTGGAGATGGTTGCTCGGGTGGCGGACGCAAATGGAGCCGCTTCGGGGGAGCCCGGAGAAAGGCACGCCGGTTTTGAATGGGTGGCGTTTTACTCCTTGGGAAGGGGGCGCTCGGGCCAGGCTTGCTGTCCGGTGAGGCCCTGGCCGCGTTTGACGCCATAGAGATTGCGGTCGGGGTCGGCCATCGGGAGCGGGCGGATGGGCGGGGAAATTTTCACTCTCTCGGGGCGGAGCAGGACGCGCTGCCCCTTGGCGAGGGCGATGCGGTATTCGCCGGGGGCGATTTCGACGACGTCGCGGCCGGGGAGGCCGAATACCTCCGGCCGTCCGCGCCAGTCGGGGACTTTCAGGACGCAAGGTTCGCCGGCCTCGCTCTCGATGGCGACCCAGGCGGTGCGGCCCTCGGCGCGGACGGCGCTGACGAGAAACGCGCCCTGGGCGCGGAGTTGATGGAAGGAGGCGTCGGGCCAGTCGGCGGGGGTGGCGGGGAAGACGCGGAGCTTGTCGCCCCAGCTCTGGAAAAGCAGTTCGGAGGTGGCGACGGCGGCGCTGAGGGGCGTCTCGATGACGGGGTTAAGGTTGCCGCTCTCGACGTAAAGAGTGTTGGGCAGAAGTTTGCTGATGCCGATGGAGCCGGTGAGGAAGGTGCGCAGGATGTCGCGGGCCTGTTCGCCCGCGCCGAAGGCGGCGTAAAGGGCGGCGGCGCCGGTGAAGGAGTAGCCGGCGAGTTCCTTGCCGTTCTCGATCTTATGCCAGTGCTCGACGGATTTCTTGACCAGCTCGCGGTCGGCGGGGGAGTCGGGGTCGAGGACGAAGAGCGGGTAGAGGCCGAGGAGATGGGAGTAGTGGCGGTGGGATTTGTCCACCGGCTGGTTGCCGGCGATCATGATGCCGTTGGCGTCGACCGGGAAGGGGGCGAGCTTGTCGAGGGTGGCGCGCCATTCCGCAGCCTCGGGCGAAGGGGAGCCGTCGCGGGCGTCGACCTCGATCATGGAGGCGAGCAGCCAGCGCAGGAGAGCCAGGTTGTAAGACGAATTTGGATACGAGCGGAAGCCGTGATACTCGGGCGATTCGGTGGGGGCGAGGTCGATGCGGCCGTCGGTCTGCGGGCGGAGGAGCGGGCGGTAGGCCTCGAGGACGGCGCGGGCCTTGGGGAGCCAGGAGTCGCGCAGGGCGGTCCAGTCGCCGGCGTGGCGGTGGAAGAGCCAGTGGTTGTGCATGACCCAGGCGAAGTCGCCGATCTTGGCGCGTTGACGGACGAAGGAGGCGAGGAGGCCGTCGAAATTTTGGTCGATCTCGGTGATGAGGTTGCGGCCGAGGTCGAGGTGGTTGGAGGCATTGGGTAGCCAGTAGGTGAGCTGGACGTTGAGGTTCCACCAGAGGCCGGGCCACTGGGTGACGCGGAAGAATGGGCCGGTGTTGTCGACGGGCGGGGCTTCGGGGCGGGAGGCGGAGGCGAACTTGTAGAGCTGGATCCAATAAAAGGCCTCCATGCGCGCGTCGGGCAGGGTGAGGAAGCTGCGCGGGTAGAAGGCGTGCCACCAGGCGCGGTGCCCGGCGACGAGGGCGGGCAGGCCGGCGGAGGCGGCGGAGCGGACGTCTGCGACGGCCACGGAGGCCGAGCGGTCGGCGGCGGGAACCTCGTTGGCGGTGGAAACGTAAAGGACGGCGGTGCGGGAGCCGGCGGAAGGTTTTTGCTCCAGCCAGGCGGTGGCGTTGTCGCCGCGGGCGTGGCGGGGCTGAACGCAGCGGGGCACCCCCTGGTGGTTGGTCCGGGGGGGGTTGGGGTTGGTGACGTAGCCGGGGCGGTTGCCGGGGAAGACCTGTTCGGGGGGGGTGGCGGGGTTTCCGGGGAGAAATTCCCATCGCCACGGTGCGGGTTGGCCGTCGGAGGTGGTCTCGGTGGAGGTGATCTCGAT
>JBDLWD010000298.1:0-2552 GCA_039804465.1 Verrucomicrobiota bacterium
CCGCTCTCTGGCTCCGCTCGAAATCCGAGATCACCGACGAGGAATACACCGCCTTCTACAAGTTTCAGGCCCACGGCTACGACGAGCCTCGCCTCCGCTATCACTTCACCGCCGACGCCCCCCTCCAGATCGCCTCGCTGCTCTTCGTCCCGAAGGACAACCCGGAAAAATTCGGCATGCAGCGCTCCGAGCCCGCCGTCTCGCTCTACTGCCGCAAGGTCCTGATCGACGCCCGACCCAAGGATCTGCTCCCCGAGTGGCTCCGCTTCCTCAAGGGCGTCGTCGATAGCGAAGACCTCCCGCTCAACATCTCCCGCGAGACGATGCAGGACAAGGCCCTGCTCGAGAAGATCGGCAAAACCGTCACCTCGCGCTTCCTCAAGTTCCTCGCCGACGAAGCCAAGGCCCGCCCCGAGGGCTATGATGAGTTCTTCAAGGAGTTCGGCATCTTCCTCAAGGAAGGCGCCGCCCTCGATTGGACCCACAAGGACGCCCTCGTAAAACTCCTCCGCTTCGAGTCCACCTTCACCGAGGCCGGCAAGACAACCTCCCTTGCCGACTACGTCTCGCGCCTCAAGGAGGGCCAGACCGAGATCTACTACCTCGTCGGCCCCTCGCGCGCCGCCATCGAGTCCGGCCCCTACCTCGAGGGCATGAAGGCCCGCGGCCTCGAGGTGCTTTTCTGCACCGAGCCGGTGGACGAATACGTCATGAACAACGTCCGAGAGCACGACGGCAAGAAGCTCGTCGCCGCCGACAGCCCCGACGCCAAGCTCCCCGAGGCCGCAAAGCCACCCGCGGCCGAGGGCGATCTCACCGACGACCAGATCGCCGACCTCGCCAAGTGGCTCAAGGATACCCTCGGCGACCGCGTCACCGAGGTGAAGGCCTCCGACCGTCTCGTCGACTCCCCCGCCCTCGCGATCAGCGCCGACCGCATGATGACGCCCCAGATGCGCCGCATGATGAAGGCGCTGAAGAAGGACGCGCCCGAAGAGCCCGTGAAGGTCTCGCTGGAGCTAAACCCCCGCCACGCCGTCATCAAGCGCCTCCACGGTATCCGCTCCGCAAATACCGAGCGCGCCACCCTTGTCGCCGAGCAGATCCTGGACAACGCCCTCATCGCCGCCGGCCTCTTCGAGGACCCGAGCAAGATGGTCGCCCGCCTATACAAGCTGCTGGAGCAAGCCTGATCCCGGCCTGATGCGGCGGGCCCTAGTTAGGCCTGGCTCTTCCCCCATCCCCGTCCGCGCCCCGCGCGGCGGGGCTTTTCCGTGTCCGCAGGCCCCGCGCAGCGCCCGCGCGACCAAGTTTTGATCGCCCGTCCCGGTTCCGTCGCCCAGACATCTCTTCATGCCCACCCCAGCCCTGCCCCGCGTCGCCGGTGATTGGTCCCTGCTCTTCGCCCCCTCGCGCTTCGGTCACTACGTGAACGACCACTCGATGGTCCTGGGTCAGGACGGACTTTGGCACCTCTTCGGCATCACCAGCCACGCCAAGTCGGAGTTTTCCGAGCAGGAACGATACTTCGTCCACGGCGCCACGCCTTCGCTGGACCAACCCATGGCCGAACTGGGCAAGGTATGCGACAACGGTGTGCGCGCCTGGGCTCCCGCCGTGATCGAGCACGACGGACGCTATTTCATGTATTACGGCCCCTCCCCGACTCGCTTCGCGACCTCCGATGAACTGGGCCACTGGATGGAGAACACGATCCACTTCCACGCCGCGCCGCTCGACGCCGCGCACCGCGACCACTTCGTGCTCAAAGTCGCGGAAAACCACTGGCTGCTTTACGCCACCGGCATCCATCGCCGCTGCGGCGTGATATCAGTCTTCGAATCGCACGATCTCGTGAACTGGACCTTCCTGCGCTACGCGCTGCGCACGACTCCAGCAGCCCCGCTGCGGGCCCCTTGGGGCGCCACCGAATCGCCCTTCGTCGTGCTCAAGGAGGGGCTGTATTATCTTTTTATCACCTATACCGACTGTTCGTATTCGAACTACCATGACACCTTGGTCTTCGTTTCCCCTGATCCGACGGATTTCGGCTCCTATGAGGGAGGCGAAAGCGGCGATCGATATCTTGCGAAACTGCACGCCCACGCGCCGGAAATCATCCTTCACAAAGGCCAATGGCACATAACGACGTGCGGATGGCGCGGCCGGGGCGCACCGATCGAGGGAGCGGTGGCCATCGCGCGCCTATCCTGGGAGACTTGATCGGCAGGGGCGGCGCCAGGTGCCCCGTTGGGGCGGCACGCGATCGGTTTTATGCTACTTTGAGAAGGTTTTCATTTTCCACCACATAACCCGCGCTCGCCTGTCTCGACCGGCTTCGGCACAACAAGCCTTCTTTTCATCCATGAGCTGGAACCGTTTCACCCAATACAGCTACCACAACGCGTCGCTCGGCTTCGCCCTCGACTACGCCGCGTCCCCTTCCCCGAAGGCTTTCTCGCGCAGATGGAGCCCTCCATCCAGCAGTCTTACGCCGCCATGGCCGCCCTCGAAAAGGGCGCCATCGCCAATCCAGACGAGAACCGCATGGT
>JBDLWD010000299.1:0-4960 GCA_039804465.1 Verrucomicrobiota bacterium
GGGCTGGCGAAAATCCGCGCCGCGCTGAAGAAAAAGCGTCCGCTCGCGGCCACGTTGGAAAAGATCTACCCGACTCTCACCAAGATATCGGTCGACTACGCGTTACTGGAAAAGTCCGCCAACGTCGTGACCATTCCCGCCAGCTTCGACTGGGACGACGTCGGCGCGTGGCCGGCGGTGGCCAGGCACTTCACACCCGACTCCGCGGGCAACGTGGCGCGCGGCGAGGTGCTGGTTGAGCAGGCGGCGAACAACATCGTGTTCTCCGAAACGGGCCATGTGGTGACGCTCCTCGGCGTGAGCGATCTGGTGGTCGTGCACACCGCCGACGCCACGCTCGTCATGCCCAAGGCCCGGGCGCAGGACATCAAGGCGTTGCTTGCCAAGGTCGCGACGCACCGGCGCGCCGCGAAACTGCTCTGATGGTCGGAATTTTAACCCTGAGGCGGAAAGACGCGGAGACACGCGTGGGAATGTAAAACCGGATGAGGTTCCTCGGCATCGACTACGGCACTCGGCGCATCGGCCTGGCCACGGGCGACGAGCTAGGCATCGCCACGCCCATTTCAGCGCTGGTCGAGGCCGACGCGGCGGCGCGGCGCCGCTCGCTCGCGCAGGTGGTGAAGACGCGTCGCATCCAGGAGATCGTGCTCGGCCTGCCGCTCAACATGGACGGCTCGGCCGGTTTCAAGGCGCAGGAGACTCAGGCCTTCGCGGATGAGTTGCGTGCTGAGTTCGGCCTGCCAGTGCATCTGGTGGACGAGCGCCTGACTTCGCACCTCGTCGAGAGCGGGATGAACCAGAAGCAGCTCCGCGAGATCCGCGGCAAGGGCATCATCGACTCCCGCGCCGCGGCGGTGATCCTGCAGGACTACCTCGACCAGCGTTTCCCGCCGGGCTGGCCTGCCCCTGTAAAACCAGACTGATCGTGGACAAGTCAGATCATGCTGCGAGGCCACCAGCGCCCTCAGTTCTTGGCCTCGCTCGGGCAACAATCTCGCTTTACTGCCGGGAAACCGATGCCTCGCCTCGATCTCCCCCGGCCGTCGCCTCATATCTAGCGGTGTCGTATTCATTCACGCATGCCGATTTAAGCCTAAAATAGCTGCGGTTTTATCTAAATTGATGGAGTCGTCTCATGGCGAAGAAAATCTCAGGGGACGCGAGGGCTCGCGCGTATCATTTGGGACCCTGTCATCATCAATCCCTCGTAATCCCATGAAATCCATCCGTTCCCTCGCCGCCCTGTTGTTTGCCTTCGCCATCGCCGGTTCCGTCGCCTTTGCCGGTCACCACGAAGAGAAAAAGTCCGATTCCAAGCCCGCCAAAGCCGCCTGCGGCTGCGAAACGGGCAAGGACGGCAAAGTCTGCGGCACCGACAAGGACTGCTGCTGCTCCGGCGAAAAAGCCAAGGGCAAGTCCGACGAAAAGAAGGCCGAGAAATCCGACAAGAAATCCGCCCGGTCGGGTTCCTGCGCGCCTTGCGCCACTTGCTAAGCCCGGGCTTTTCCGCCTGGTTTTCCAGGCCTCCCGATCCAGGGCGGCCTTTTTTATTTTGCGCCGCCGCCCAGGGGGCGGGGCGCATGCGGGTCAGCGGCTGGAGTAGAGCGCGAGGAGGGCGGCGCCGATCGACTGCGAGAGCTCGCCGAGCGTGGCCGGCACGATTTTCAGGCGGGCGCGCTGCGCGGGGAAGAGGTAGGGTTCCGCGCCTTTGCGGATGCCCTCGAGGTAGCGCTGGCGGAATTCCGGCGTGGTGGACTCGGGGTCGATCAGGCCGCCGCCGATCACGACTATGCCGGGGTCGAGCGCCATGCAGAGGTTGGCGACATGGATCCCGAGGGCGCGCGCCTGGGTGTCGAAAATTTCCAGCGCGAGCGGATCGCCTTTCTGGGCGCGGCCGCGAAGGGACAGGGCCTTGTGCTTGGGGGTGTCGGTCGAGGTGGCGAGCTCGTGCCCGGGATGACGCGGCAGGTAGGCGTCGAGGTATTGGGGAAGGCCGGCGATGGCGGAGTAGGCCTCGATGCAGCCCCAGTCGCGACCGCAGCCGCAGCGAAATGCGGGCAACTTCTCCAGGCCGTGGCCGAGGACGTGCAGCGGCACCGGCATGTGGCCGGCCTCCATGCCGGCGAGGTGGTCGCCGGAAAGAGGCAGGCCTTGCGCGTCGATGTAGGCGGCGCCCAGTCCCGAGCCCGGCGCGAGAAGGAGAACGGTGGATTTGGTGGATCCGCGCACCCGCGCGGCCTCGCCGACGCCGCCGAGGTCTCCGTCGTTGCCCGCGTGGAGAGGGATGGATCGGCCAGCGGCTTTGGCCAGCGCGGCGGCATAGTCGGCGTGAAAATTCCAACCGGCGAAGCTGTCGGGAAGGTTGGCTGATTTTTCGAGCACTCCGTAGGTGCGGTAGGGGCCGGGCAGGGCCAGGCCGGCGGCGGCGACGCGATCCCAGGAAAGCCCGTTGTCCTTGAGAAAGCCCTCGGCTCCCTCGATCCAGCCGGCGATCACTGCGGCGGTGCCGGCCTGCGAGTTGGTCGAGCTTTGGCGAAGCTTGGTGGATATGGGCGTGCCGTCGGCGAATACGCCGCCCGTTTTGGAGGTGGTGGCGCCGGAGTCGGTGCCGAGGTAGACGTCGCGCGTGGTGGTGGACATGGCGTGGTGATGGATGAACAGAAAAACGCCGCCGCGGCCTTTTACGCAAGGCGGCGGCGGCGCGGCTAAGGGCAAATTTTATTAGGCGTTGCTTGGGTATCTCGGCTCTTGGCCAAGGCGAGGATTCGGGCCGCGCTCACGCCCCGTGGCACTTCTTGTATTTCTTGCCCGAGCCGCAGGGGCAGGGGTCGTTGCGGCCGACCTTGGGCGCTTCGCGGCGGACGGGCTCCGCCTTGGGGACGATCATGCCGGCGTAGACCCAGCGGCCGTCCTCGCGGGCGAAGCGCGCCTTCTCGACGTGTTTACGCTCGTCGCCGCCTGATTTGAAGCGGGCCACGAAATCGACCGTGCCCTCCTGGTCGTTTTCGCCGCCGCCCTCTGTGGCGGTGACGTCGAGGCCGAGCCATTCGGCCGACTCGGCCCAGTCGCGGGCGTCTTTTTCGCTGAAATCGGCCTGTTGCTCGGTGCTGAGCGAGCGGCGGAGATGCAAATAGTCGCGTTTCACGTAGGCGGTGTAGCGCGAGCGCATCAAGGCCTCGGGAGTCGCGGCGGGTGCGCCCGCCAAGACGGGGCCGCAGCACTGGTCAAACGGCTTGCCGGAACCGCAGGGGCAGGCCTCGGAGCTGGAAACAGAGGTAGGAGAGGGCATGGGAAACCCTCAGGGCGTCACCTCGGACGCAAGGGCGCAAGGATGGATTCGCCTCCTGCCGTCTCCTGCCGCCCATCAGCTCCGCGGGTGGCCTTCGGTTCCAGACCGATACCAAATAGGTAAAGGATGTGCACAGATTATTACCTGATTTTTAAAATATTAATCTATTAATTGATAAGTAAATAAATGATTAGTGACACAAATTTATTTCTAAATGTTGCACGGTATCTTTGATCCGATTGGCTGGCCGGTGTCGTTGATGCGCGCGCCCAATCAAAGTCAGCTTGCCCGCCGGTTGCGGCTTTCGCGCGCCACGGTTTCGCGCGCCTTGGCGAATCATCCGGCGCTGAGCGCGGATACCCGTGCGCGCGTGCAGGCCATGGCCACCGAGTTGGGTTACGCGGGGGCCCCCACGCGCAGCGTGCGCAAAGATTCGGACGCGCGCCCTCTGCAACTCGGGGTGCTCATCGGCACGCCGCTGGCGGCGTCGGATCAAATCACGCTGCCGCAGATTCTCGACGGGATCCGCGCACGGGCGCGGATGGATCGCGCCAATGTCGACATCCTGCCCTTCGCGCCCGAGGAGACCGCGCCTCTCGCCGGCCGCCGCCGCCTTTTCGGGCATCTGCGCTCGGCGGGATGGCGGGGCGCCGTTTTGCTTTACCCTTTTCCCGAGGCCACCGTCACTATGCTGGCCGAAAAGCTCTCCGTCGTCTCGGTGCTGAATGAATGCTCCGACGAGCGCATCGATACCATAGACACCGATCACGGCGGCATTCGCATGCTGGTCGCGCATTTGGTTGCGCTCGGGCACCGCAAGATCGGTTTTGCCACCTGGCGCTACCCCGCGGGCGGTTTATGGGCCTCGCGTCGTTTCGCCGCCTACGCGGAAGCGATGTTTCAGCACGGCCTATCCTTCTCGCCTGCCGATGTCGTGAACGTCGGGCCCGCCTCCGCGGCAGCCGCATCTCCCGGCGATTTGGCCTTGTTCGTGGCGGAACGAGTTCGGCGGGGCGTAACCGCCTGGGTGTGCGCCGCCGACCACCAAGCCTATCAACTCGTCGCGGATCTACAGCGTCGCGGCATAAGGGTGCCGCAAGAGGTTTCGATCACTGGGTTCGATGGGCAGGCGGCCCCTCCGGGACTGTCCCGCCTGACCAGTCTGGCCGTGCCCAACGCGGATATCGGCGCTTCTGCCGTCGCGCGGCTCGTGGGGCGTCTGCTTCAGCCCGGCTCTCCGCGTCGCGCCATCCTGGTCACGCCCCGCCTGATCGTCGGCGAAACCACCGCCGCCCCGGCCAAGGGAGGGCTATCCAGCTAGCCGGTTGCCCGGCCATGGCTCTCCGTCTCTTTTTCGCAGCATTTTTTCCCGTCCAACCCAAAATCCACACCATGGCAAAGACCACCAAGACCAAGTCTGCCGAGCATTTCGCCGGCATTTCCAAGATCGCCTACGAGGGCCCCAAGAGCACCAATCCGCTCGCCTTCAAACACTACAACGCGAACGAAAAAGTCGGCGGCAAGACGATGGCCGAGCACCTCCGCTTCGGCATCGCCTACTGGCACGCCTTCCGCGGCACCGGCTCCGATCCCTTCGGGCCCGGCACCATCGTGCGCAAGTGGGAGTCATCCTCCAAGGACGCCGTTTCCGTCGCCAAGGTGCGCATG
>JBDLWD010000300.1:0-2638 GCA_039804465.1 Verrucomicrobiota bacterium
CTGGCACAATCTCATGGCCGCCCGCCTGGCCCGCCTCCTCGGCGCCGACCCCTCCCCCTACGAAAAAGAGGCCGCGCTCATCGCCCGAGGCATGCGCGAACTGCTCTGGCAAACCGACCGCGGCGCGTTCGCCGAGTTCAAGGACTTGCTCGGTCTCCAACTCGTCCATCCCGCCGCGGGCCTCTGGTCCGTTTACCACACGCTCGACGCCGGTCTCGTCACACCCTCCGAGGCCTGGAGCCTTACCCGTTACGTCGAGCGGGAAATCCCGCGCCTCGCCGTCCGCGGCCCGGGCGTGCCCGAGGGACTGTCGATGTATGCCAGCTCCAACTGGATGCCCTACACGTGGTCGACCAACAACGTCGTGATGGGTGAGTGCCTCCACACCGCACTCGGTTTCTGGCAGGCCGGTCGCGCCGACTCCGCCTACGATCTCGCCCGCGCTTCCCTGCTCGCCTCGCTCTACATGGGCATCTGCCCGGGCAACATCGGCTCGATGAACTACCTCGACGCCTATCGCGGGGAGTCGCAACGCGACTTTGCCGACGGCTCCGGCGTCTTCTCCCGCATGCTGATCGAGGGCCTCTTCGGCCTGTCGCCAGACCTCCTCGCCGGCGAATTGGCCTTCACGCCCGGCTTCCCTTCGTCGTGGGACCGCGCCTCGCTTCGCCACCCCGGCTTCGCCCTCGATTTCAACCGGACCGGCCCGGTCGACACCTATCGTATAGACTCGCGCCTGGCCCGGCCCGTCGCCCTCCGCCTCGCCCTGCCGCGCCGCTTCGCCGAGGCCTCCGTGACAATCAACGGCACGCCCGTCATCGCAAAACCCGACACCGACTGGCGAGAAGCCCCGCGCCTCGTCGCCACCTACCCCGCCGCCACCCGCTTCGAGATCTCCGTCCGCTGGTCCGGCGCGCCAGTGTCGCCCACGCCCGCCCCCGCCTTCGCGCCCACACCGCCCTCCGACATCGCCGCCTTCGTCGCGCCACCCGCGCCCGCCGCCGGCGCCAGGCTTGAACCGGTCGACCTCGCACCGCTCTTCAACGACCGCGTAACCGCCATCTTCGCGCCGGGTAAATACCGCTCCCCCCGCTCGCCCCATGTCTCGCTGGCCATTCCCGCGCAGGGCATCGGCGCCTGGGCCGGCCACGTAAACGCCACCGCCGCGATCGACGACGCCGGCCTTCGCGCCTCCGCCGCGAAAAACGGCGGCCTCCTCGCCCTGCCCTCCGGCGTCTCCTTCGCCACTCCCGGCCCCGGCGACTCGCCAAACGTCGCCTTCGTGTCGCAGTGGGACAACTACCCGCGCGAGTTGCGCGCCCCGCTCTCAGGACGCGCCCGCCGCGTGCACCTGCTCATGGCCGGCTCGACCAATTGGATGCAGAGCCGCCTCGACAACGGCGAGGTCCTCGCCACCTACGCCGACAGCTCGACCGCGCGCCTCCCGCTCCACAACCCGACCACATGGTGGCCCATCGACCAGGATTACTTCATCGACGGCCACGCTTTTCACCGGCCCGAACCGACGCCCCTCCGCGTCGACCTCAAGACCGGCCTGGTTCGCATCACCACGCCCGCCGACTTCGCCAGCAAAAGGACGATCATTCCCGGCGGCGCCGCCACCGTGCTCGCCCTGCCGCTCGATCCCGCCAAAGAGCTCCGCTCCCTCACCGTCCGCGCCTTGGCCAACGAGGTCGTCATCGGCCTGATGGCCGCCACCCTCGAACGCTAAGAACTCAGGGCATAGCCGCCGGACCGTTTGGAACCAGCGTTTCGACCACGCATACCACAGATAAGCACGGATTCATACCAACGGAAGACTTTACCACGGATTTCACTGATGGGCACGGATGGATTGGATCGTATCCGTGATTATCCGTGAAATCCGTGGTTGGTATTTGAATACAGCTTTTAAGACGTAATTTCTGCGCTCTCAGCGGCTCTGCGCCTCTGCGTTAAAATTCAAAAACTCGTCTCGTTGCTGGCTGTCCTCAGCCCGCGAGCCCGCAGCGTTCGAGCAGCGCGCGCGGATCGGCGTCGCGACCCATGAAGCGGCGGAAGAGCTCCGCCGCGTCGGCCGAGTTGCCCTGGCTGAGGATGTGGGCGACGAACTCCGCGCCGACTTCGCGTGAGAATACGCCCGCTTTTTTCCAGCGGGTGAAGGCGTCGGCCTCCAGCACCTCGGCCCACTTGTAGGAGTAGTAGCCGGCCGCGTAGCCGACCGGATCGGAGAAGAGGTGGCCGAAGCGGCGCACGATGGTGCGGGCGGGCGGCTCGGTGGGTATCATGCAGTCGGCGACGAGCGCACGCGTCTTGGCCTCGAGGTTGCCGTCGACGAACTCGCCGGCGCGGATGTGCAGCAGCAGGTCCATCTTGGCGAACTGCACCTGGCGCATGGCGGCGCAGGCGGCGCGGAAGGTGCGCGCGCCGGTCATCTTTTGGAAAAGGTCCTCCGGGATGGGCGCGCCGGTCTCGTGGTGCCGCGCGAAAAGATCGAGCGACTCCCGTTCCCAGCACCAGTTCTCCATGATCTGCGAGGGCAGCTCCACGAAGTCCCAGGCGACGTTGACGCCATTGAGCGACTTGACCGGCACCTCGCCGAGCAAGTGGTGCAGCAGGTGGCCGAACTCGTGGAAAA
>JBDLWD010000301.1:0-3638 GCA_039804465.1 Verrucomicrobiota bacterium
GCCATGTTCCCGCTGTTTGCGTCCCCGCCTCCCGCAATCGTCTGGGACACGCCCAGCACCGACGCCCGAGGCTCCATGCCGCTCGGCAACGGCGACATCGCGCTGAACGCGTGGGTCGAGCCCTCCGGCGACCTTCTTTTCTACATAGGCAAATCCGACTCCTGGGAAGACAACTCCCGCCTCGCCAAAGTCGGTCTCGTCCGCCTCGCCCTCCGCCCCGCTCTCCTCCCCCCCGGCACCGTGTTTCGCCAGGAACTCGTCACCGCGGACGGAACGCTGGTGATCAGCGCAACGCTGCCACCCGTCGCTCCCGGCGCCAAATCCGCACCCTCCACGACCCTTAGGCTCTGGGTTGATGCCAATCATCCCGTCATTCACGTCACCGCCGAGTCGCCGGTTCCGGTCACCGCCACCGCGTCGTTCGAACCCTGGCGAAACGCCCCGTCCACCCTTCCCGGCATAGAGATCAGCGACATCAATTTCGACTGGAGCAAACCCGACAAGCAGGCGCGCCCCACCGTGGTCGAGCCCGACACCGTGCTCGCAGGCCTGCCGGACGGCGTCGGCTGGTATCACCACAATGCCCGCTCCCACGGCCCCGTCGAAACCATGGCGCATCAGGACCTCCTCGGCTGGCCCGCATGGCGCGATCCGATCCTCCACCGCACCTTCGGCGCCATCATCCGCTCCTCCGCCGGCGTGCGCCTAGATGATCGCCGCCTCGAAAACCCCGCCGCCAAAAAACACCGCTTCGACGTCCACGTTCTCACGCTTCACCCGTCCTCCCCGGACCAGTGGCTCTCCGCCCTTCGCGACCAGATCAAGCGGGTCGATCGCGCCTCCTTCGCCTCCCGCCGCCGCGCCCACGTCACCTGGTGGAAACAATTCTGGGCGCGCAGCCACATCGTCGCCACCCCAGCCTCCGCCGAGACCGATCCCGCCGCCCCTACCGACGTGAGCCACGGCTACGCCTTACAGCGCTACGTCACCGCCTGCGCCGGACGCGGCGCCTACCCGATCAAGTTCAACGGATCCCTTTTCACCGTGCCCTGGCCTGGCAAACCCGGCGACGCCGATTTCCGCCGCTGGGGCCCAGGCTATTGGTGGCAAAACACCCGCCTTCCCTACGTCTCGCTCTGCGGCTCGGGCGACTTCGATCTTCTGGCCCCGCTGCACAATCTCTACGCCGGTCCGCTGCGCGATCTTTCCGTGTATCGCGCCAAACACTACTTCGGCTTCGCGGATTCGCTCTACTTCCCCGAATGCATGTATCTCTGGGGCGCCTGCTTCCCCGAAAGCTACGGCCCGCGCCCCGCCGCCGAGCGCACGGACAAGCTCCAGGATAGCGGCTGGCACAAATGGGAATGGGTCGGAGCCCTCGAGTTCGCCCACCTCTTGCAGGACTATTACGCGCACACCGGCGACGAACGATTCCTCCGCGAAAAACTCCTGCCCACCGCCCTGCCCGCCCTGCGCTTCTTCGAACGTTTCTACCAGACCGGTCCCGACGGAAAACTCGTCCTTCACCCCGCCCAGGCCCTCGAGACCTGGTGGGACGCCACCAACCCGACCCCCGAGGTCGCCGGCCTGCGCGCCGTGTCCGCCCGCCTCCTCGCCCTTCCGCCCCGCCTGCTGCCCGCCGCCGACCGCCTCTGGCTGGAGAACTTCGCCGCCAGGCTGCCCGCGTTGCCCACGCTGGAACAGGACGGCGTCCGTCAGCTGGCTCCGGCTGAAAAATTCGCCAACTGCCGCAACTCCGAAGTGCCCGAGCTGTATGCCGTCTACCCCTTCCGCCTTGTATCGTTTGAAAAGGAAAACGCTCCCCTCGGTCTCGCCGCGCTCGATCGCCGCGCGCACCGCGGCCCCATAGCCTGGCGGCAGGACGAATTGTTCATGGCCTACCTCGGCCGGGCCGACGATGCCGCCGACTACCTGGTGAAACGCGTGCGCAATCGCGGCGAAAATCTCATCGGCGATGAACGTCACGAGATGCGCTTCCCCAGTTTCTGGGGCCCCGGCTACGATTGGATTCCGGACCAGTGCCACGGCGGCATGATCATGGCCGCTTCCCAGGCCATGCTGCTCCAGACCGAGGGAGACAAAATCTTCCTCCTGCCGGCCTGGCCCAGCCGCTGGAACGTGGACTTCAAACTCCACGCCCCGAGTCGCACCGTAGTCGAGGCCTCCGTCCGCGACGGCAAACTTGTCTCGCTTCGGGTTACGCCCTCCGCGCGCCGGGCCGACGTGATCGTGCCCGCCGCTTTTCGTTGATCGCCGGTGTTCCTCTTTCCCCTTCCAATGAAAAATCCCTTGGCCCCTCTGCTCCTTCTGGCCCTCGCCCTCCGCGTCTCCCTCCCCGCCGCCGATCTGCACGTCGCCCCCTCAGGCGACGACCGCAATCCCGGCACGCCAGCCCGCCCCTTCGCCACCCTGGCCGCCGCTCGTGACGCCGCGCGCGCCTTCGCCGGCCGCGAACCCGTCACGGTCAACGTGTCCGACGGCGTGTATTACCTTCCGGATACGCTGGTCTTCACCCCCGCCGACTCCGGTCGCCCCGGCGCGCCTGTCGTCTACCGCGCCGTCAACGAGGGCCGCGCCATCCTGAGCGGCGGCATCAAGCTCAACCTCTCCTGGAGCCCTTTCCGTGACGGCATCTACCGCGCCGCCACCCCGCCCGGCCTCGCCATCGACCAACTCTTCGTCGACGGCGCGCGCCAGCACATGGCGCGCTACCCCGACTTCGATCCCGCCAAGACCACCGCCGCCTACCAAGGCTTCGCGGCCGACGCCTTCGCCCCCGAGCGCGCCGCGCGCTGGGCCGACCCCGCCGGCGGCTTCATTCACGCCATGCACTCCGCCCGCTGGGGCGGCTACCACTACCGCATCACCGGAAAAAAAACCGACGGCACGGTCGCTTACGAGGGCGGCTGGCAAAACAACCGCCAGATGGGCATGCACAAAGACTTTCGCATGGTGGAAAACATCTTCGAGGAACTCGACGCCCCCGGCGAATGGTTCCACGACGCCAAGGCCGGCCAGCTCTATTTTTATCCCCCTTCCGGCGTCGATCTCTCCTCCGCCGTCATCGAGGCCGTCCGCCTGTCCCGTCTGATCGACATCCAAGGACGCGCCGACAACCCCGCCCGCGTCATGGCCTTCCAGGGCTTCGTCTTCCGCCACGCCGCCCGCACCTTCATGGACAACAAGGAGCCTCTCCTGCGCTCCGACTGGACCATCTACCGCGGCGGCGCCGTCACCATCTCCCAGGCCGAGGACATCCGCATCCTGGACTCGGAGTTCGATCAGGTCGGCGGCAACGCCGTCGTCGTCACCGGCCGCGCCCGCCGCGTGCTCGTCCGCGGCTGCCACATCCACGACCCCGGCGCCAGCGGCGTCGTCTTCGTCGGCCAGCCCTCCGCCGTGCGCGATCCGCTTTTTGAATACGGCCGGACCCAGGACCTCGCCAAGATCGACCGCGCCCCGGGCCCCAAGTCCGACGACTATCCCGCCGACTCCGCCGTCGAGGACTGCCTCATCCGCGGCATCGGCCGCGTCGAGCGCCAGGCCGCCGGCGTCCAGATCGCCATGTCCGCCCGCATCGCCGTGCGCGACACTTCCATCTACGACTGCTCCCGCGC
>JBDLWD010000302.1:0-2952 GCA_039804465.1 Verrucomicrobiota bacterium
GAAGAAGGCGAAGAAGTGAGCCGAGCGGTGAGCCAGGCCTCCCTGTGGGGTGCGCTCACCGCGCTGCTCTTGATCGGCTGCGACACCCCCGCTATCTCGACCGACGAGGTTTCGGGCATCTCCTATGTCAACGAGCGCCGTCGGAGCGCCGCCGATACCGCCCGGGCGGCCGACGTGCTGGTCGCGTCCGAAGATCATGGCGGGGATGTCGTCTTCCGCACCGAAGCGGCCTCGCGCCCCGGATATTATTTTTACCTCAAGCTGTCGGAGGTTCCGCCCGCCGACTCCCGGCTGGTCCTCCAGGTCGTCCGTACGGAAGGAACCGCTCCGGAGCGCTACGAGTTCCCCGCCACGACGCGCCCCGGTTTCTTTTTCGGTGAGTTCGTGATCGGGCTGACCGGAAAGCAGGCGGGCGGCCCTCAGTGGCGTCCCGTCGCCTGGCGCTTGTCGCTCGTCGACGCGCGTGGACGCGTGCTCGCCGCGAAGCACAGTTTTCTCTGGGGCGCCCCGGGCGACCTCGGGACGCGCTGACCCTCATGGGCGGGCCGAGCTGGACGCCTTGGCGGCCATTGCGGCTCGCGGAGGATGTCCCGGCGGCCACGTTGGCGGAGCAGCTCGACGGCGGCCAGTGCTTCCGCTGGCGTCAGGAGGACGATGGCGCCTGGCTCGGCGTGTTCGGCGATACGCTCGCCGGTCTGCGGAGCGGGCCCGCGGGGCTGGAGTGGCGGGCTCCCTTGACCGCGCCCGGCGCCGAAGCGGCGCTCCGTCGGTATCTTGATGCCGAGGGCGTCCAGGCTCGGCTTTCCGCCGACCTCCCGTGGCGCTCCGACCCGGCGCTCCGTGCCGCCCGCGAGGCTTATCCGGGATTGCGTATCCTGCGGCAGGAGCCCCACGAAGCCCTGATCGGTTTTCTTTGCAGCTCCAACAAGCGCATCCTGCAGATCCGCGCGATGGTCGCCGCGCTGGCCGATGAGCTCGGGGCCCCCTTGGCCGATGGCTTCCATGCTTTGCCGTCCTGGGACGTCCTCGCGGAAGCAAGCGAGCCGACGCTGCGACGTTGCGCGCTCGGTTATCGCGCTGCCTACCTGCGCGGCACGGCGCGGATGCTCCGGACGCGTCCGCATTGGGCGGAGGAGTTCGCGGCATTGGACACCCCTCAGCTGCTCGCCGCCTTGCAGGGCTTGCCGGGGGTGGGTCCGAAGGTGGCCGCCTGCGTCGCCCTGTTCGGCTTTGGCCGGCTCGAGAGTTTCCCCGTCGACACCTGGGTCGTGCAAGCGCTGGCCTCGGCTTATGGGCTGCGTGGCTGGACGCCGGCGCAGCTGGAACGTTTCGGCCAGATCCACTTCGGCGCCGGCGCGGGCTTGGCCCAGCAATACCTTTTCTCCGCCGCGCGTCAGGGCAGACTGATGAAGCCGCCTTCCTCCCTCGACCCGATCAAGCCTGGCCCCAGACGGTCTCGAGCACGTCGCTCGTGAGGGTCTGGTCGGGTCGGCCGTTGGCGATCATCCGGCCTTCGGCGAGGACGATGACTTCGTCGCAGGTCCGGGCGAACGCGAGCTCATGGGTGGCCACGAGCACCGCCGCGCCCGCCTGCGCGAAGCCGCGCATCACGTGATGGAGGGCGGCCTGTTTCGTCCGGTCAAGGGAAGCTCCGGGTTCGTCGAGCAACAAAGCCCGACCGAAAGGATCCGCGAGACCGGTGAACGCCAAGGCGAGGTGGGCGCATTTCCGTTCGCCGCCGGAAAGTTCCGACAGGCGGCGTTCGCCCGGTAACGCCAGTCCGAGGCGGACGAGCCATTGTTCGTAGGTTTCCGGCCGGCCGGCGATCGCACCGATTTCCTGCAGGCTGAAATCCCAGGCCGAGGCCGGCAACTGGGGCGCGTACGCGATCCTCTGCGCCAGCGTCGGCGCGTTCGCCTGGCGGGGGTCGGCTCCTCCTACGGAGAGCGAACCCGTGGCGGAGGGCACGAGTCCTGCGATTGCGCGTAAGAGCGTCGTCTTGCCGGCGCCATTGGGTCCGATCACGGCGGTCATCGTCCCGGCGTGCACGGTCATGGAGACGCCGTCGACCACGCGGTGCGCTCCCAGTTGCACGCCTAAGCCGCCGACGGTGATGATCGCCTCAGGCATCGCGTCGCCTTGCTATCCAGATGAACATCGGCGCGCCCAGGACTGCCGTCACCGCCGCGGCGGAAAGCGGCGCCTCGGGCCAGAGTCCTCGTCCGGCGGTATCGGCGCCGAGTAATAACGCCGCCCCTAGCAGGCCGGCCAGCGGAAGCACCCGCGCGTGGCGCGGGCCGGCGAGGGTCCGGGCCAGATGCGGGGCCAGCAGCCCGATGAACGCGATCTGGCCGACGAGGCAGGTCGCGGCGCCGGCCGCGAGCGCCGTCAGCAGCATCGCGCGTCGGCGCGCCTGGACGGGCTCGATGCCGTGGCACCGGGCGGTGTCTTCTCCGAAGGAGATAAGGTCGAGCGAATGAGCGAGCGGCAGGAGCGACAGCGTCGCGATGGCGGCGAGGAGGGCCGGCAGCCAGGCCAGTTCCAACGTAGCCATGCCGAGCCAATCGCCATAGGCTCCGTTGGTGAGGAGCTCGCGCGACTCACCGCTCCGCGCGGCGATCACCAGGGTTCCGGCCGCGGTGAAGGCGTTGAGCCCCAGTCCCGTCAATAAAAGGCGGGCGGTCGAGCCGCCTCCGCCGAGTCCCACGAGCAACGCCGAGCAAGCCAGCGCGCCGCCGAAGGCCGCAAGAGGAAGCACCCAGGCGTTCTGCCAGGCGATTTCCGGAGCCAGGCCTAAGAGCAGCGCCAGGCCGAAGAGCGCGCCGCCGAAGACGCCTGTCAGCCCGGGGTCGGCGAGCGGATTGCGGAAGACGCCCTGTTGGGCGGCTCCGCCGGCTCCTAACGCGAGTCCGGCGGCGACCGCGGCGAGCACGCGCGGGGCGCGCAGCCATG
>JBDLWD010000303.1:0-6503 GCA_039804465.1 Verrucomicrobiota bacterium
TGACGTTGTTCACGTAGGCGCCGCCGGCTTCGATGGATTTGCGGGCGTTGCCCTTCGATGTTTCGAGCGCGGCGAGCATGAGGGCCTCGGTGAGCGGGAGACCGGGAGCGGCGAGGCGCTCGCGGGGGAGATCGACGGTCGGGATCTCGCCGGCGACATCGAGGAAGGTGGACTCGCTGGTGTCGCCGATCTCGGCGCCGAATAGGATCTGGCTGGCCTTGAGCGCGGCCTCGTGGGCGGCTTCGCCGTGGACGAGTTTGGTGACCTCGCGGGCGAGGGCGCGGTGGGCCTCGCGGGCGCCGGGGTTGGCGGCGTGGGCGGCCTCGAGCGGCTCGATCTCGGCGCGGGAGAGGAAGGTGAACTTGCGGAGGTATTCGCAGACCTTTGCGTCCTCGGTGTTCACGAAGAATTGGTAGAGCTTGTAGGGGCTGGTGCGGGTGGCATCGAGCCAGACGGCGCCGGAGGCGGTTTTGCCGAACTTGGTGCCGTCGCTCTTGGTGATGAGCGGGAAAGTCCAGCCCCAGGCGGAGGATTCGTGGCCGAGTTTTTTGCGGATGAGGTCGGTGCCGGCGGTGAGGTTGCCCCACTGGTCGGAGCCGCCGATCTGGAGCTCGCAGTCGAAGGTCTTGCGCAGGTGGTAGAAGTCGTAGGCCTGGAGGAGCTGGTAGCTGAATTCGGTGTAGCTGATGCCGGCGTCGCCCTCCATGCGGGACTTCACGGAGTCCTTCGCGAGCATGACGTTTAGCGAGAAAAACTTTCCGACGTCGCGGAGGAAATCGAGGAAGCTGAAGGGGGCGATCCAGTCGGCGTTGTCGACCAGGCGGGCGGGGTTGGCGGCGACGGTGAAGTCGAGCAGGCGGGCGAGCTGGGCCTTGATGCAGGCGATGTTGTGGGCGAGTTGCTCGCGGGTGAGGAGGTTGCGCTCGGAGGAGCGGCCGGAGGGGTCGCCGACCATGCCGGTGGCGCCGCCGGCGAGGGCGATGACGTGGTGGCCGGCGCGTTGGAAGCGGGCGAGGGTGAGCTGGCCCATGAGGTGGCCGACGTGGAGGGAGTCGCCGGTGGGATCGAAGCCGCAATAGACCGTGACCGGCTTGCCGGTCGCGAGGCGGGCGCGGAGCCCGGCGAGATCGGTGCAGTCGGCGAGGAGGCCGCGCCATTGCAGGTCGTCGATGAGGTCGGTGGCGGACATGGGAGGGCGGAGTGAGTGAGGGAGTAAGGGAGTGAGGGCCGGCGGGCTGGACGAAGGGCGGAGGCCGGACGCGCGGAGTGCGCGGGCGGGGCCGCAAGGGGTTGAAGAGGCGCAAAAAAATCCGGCTTGGCAAAGCCGGATTCGCGGTCGGGAGGCGGGGTGCCTGACCTATCGCTCAGGGGTGGGCGGCGGAGCGACGGGCGAGGAGGTCGACGGTGCGTTTCAAGCATTCCTCGAGGCGGGCGGAGCTGACGGGTTTGCTGATGTAGTCGTCGAGGGTGGCGGTTATGCAGCGCTCGCGCTCGCTTTGGAGGACGTTGGCGGTGAGGGCGACGATGACGGGCTGGCGGTCCGCAGGGAAAAAGGCGCGGATCTCGCGGGTGGCCTCGATGCCGTCCATGACCGGCATGTGGAGGTCCATGAAGATGAGATCGTAGGGGTGGGCGTGGACGGCGCGGACGCCCTCGAGGCCGTTGTTGGCGACGGCGGCCTTGCAGCCGAGGCGCTCGAGCATGCGCAAGGTGACCTTCTGGTTAACGAGGTTGTCCTCGACCACGAGGATGGAAAGGGAGGAGGCCTTGGCGCGGGAGAGGGGCGGGAAGGGGCTGGTGGTGGCCAGGGTGACTGCGCTGACCTCGAGCAGGCGTTGCAAGGTGGCGAGGACGCGGCCGGTGCGGGCAGGGCGGATGAGTTTAACCGAGCCGGGGCAGTCGAGCAGCATTTCCTCGGGCGGCTGGCCTAGCGGGTGCAGCCAGACGACGGGGCGTCCGAGGTGGATGAGGGCCTTTACCAGCTTTTCGCCCTCGGCTTTTTGGGTGAAGGCGTGGTCGACGACTATTGCGGCCGGCGAGCGGGCCGCGGAGAGCAGGCTCACGGCCTCGGAGGCTGAGTCAGGCGCGAGGGCGGGGCCGAGATGGCGTTCGATCTGCTCGGCCAGGCGCAGACGATTCATCGGGTGGGACTCGAGAACCAGGACGAGCGGACGGCCCGGCTGCCATTCGGGCGGGGGCGGATCGTCGATCGAGGTGGAGGCGCGCAGCGGCAGGCGGAAGCGGAAGGTGGAGCCCGCGCCGACGTCGCTGTCGACCTCGATGACGCCGCCCATCAGGGTGACCAGCTTTTGACTGATGGCGAGGCCCAGTCCGGTGCCGCCGTATTGCCGCGTGGTGGAAGAATCGATCTGGGAGAACGCCTTGAAGAGCCGGTCCATGCGGGTGGGGGCGATGCCGATGCCGGTGTCTTGCACGCGAACCTCGAGGTGGTCGACGCCGACGGGGACGATTTCCACCGAGACGCCGCCTTGCTGGGTGAATTTGACCGCGTTGCTGAGGAGGTTGGTGAGGACCTGGCGGAGGCGCGTGGGGTCGGCCTGGATCCAGCGCGGAAGGCCGGGATCGATGCGGTAAGCGAGGTCGAGGCCACGCGGGGCGGCGAGGCGCGGGAACAGATCGAGGGTGTCCTCGATAAGGGCCTCGAGCTTGACCGGAATGGATTCGAGCTCGATGAGGCCGGACTCGATCTTGGAAAAGTCGAGGACGTCGTTGATGAGGGCGAGGAGGGCTTCGCCGCTGGTGTTGGCGATCTCGGCCAGGTCGCGCTGCTCGGGGGTGAGGGGGGTGTCGAGCAGGAGATTGGTCATGCCGATCACGCCGTTGAGCGGCGTGCGGATCTCATGGCTCATGTTGGCCAGGAACTCGGACTTGGCGAGATTGGCCAGCTCGGCCTTGCGGGCGAGGGAGTTGGCGGACGCGGTGGATTCCGCGAGCTGGCGGTTGGAGTCGAGCAGGCGGTTCTCGGTGGTTTTCTGGCGGGTTATGTCTGAGGTGAAACCGTGGAAAAGCACTCGTCCGTCGGGCAGGCGTTCGGGAGCGGCAAGGCTCTCGCGCCACTCGATGCGGGCGTCCGAAAGCGTGACTCGGTATTCGGCGCGCCAAGGCCGCAAGGTGCTGGCGCTTTCGAGGAGGCTTTCGCGGAAGCGGGCCCGGTCATCTTCGTGGACGATGCGGAAAACGGGCGTGGCGTCGGCCTCGACGTCGGAAGGGGACACCTCGCAAAGGCTCCGGATACCGTCGCTCACGAAGGGAAAAGAGCCGCGGCCGGTGGCGGGGTCGAAGGCGAACTGGTAGACCATGCCCGGGACCTGGCGGGCGATCTTGTCGAGAACGGCGGCGGCGGCCGCGGCGGCGGCATACGTGTTGGTCAGGGCCCCGTCCAGCCGCCCGATCTCATCCTCGGCGTCGAGCACGGTATCGACTGCGGGCAGGGCGGTGTCATCGTGCAGACCGTGGCGGCGATGCACGACGGCGAGCGGACGAAGGACGTGGCGGCGCACGTGGTGCCAGGTGAGGACGCCGAGGACTCCGATGGAGAGGGCGAAGGCGCAGGCGGCCAGGGCGGCGCCGCGCCGGCCGCTGTTGCGGGTCGCGCCGGTGTCCATGCCGATGAGCACCGTGGCGCCGTGGAGCTTGAGCTGGTTGCCGAGAAAATCGCGGACGCGCAGCGGCAGGTCGAGGACGAGCACTGAGTTGTCCCGCGGGGAGCCCAGGAGGTCTAGGGCCTCGTCGATGGTGGCGCGCTCGATGGTGGAGAACTGGGTCTGGGCGCCGACGAGGCTGCCCACCAGTTCCGCCTGGTTGCAGGCGATGATGCGGCAGGCGGAGTCGTCGGCGAAGAGAACGGCGATGAAGGCGACCTCGCGATCGGCGGCGTTGGTGGTGACGATGCGCTGGAGATCGGAGGTGCGGTCGACGATCTCGGCGGCGTAGCCGACGGTCTGGGCGATGGTGGCGGCGCGCAGACGAAGCCGGTATTCAAGCTGATTGAGCGTGAATAGATACAGGCCGCAGGCCCCGACGGCGGTAAGGAGGAGTCCGGCGACGGCCAGCGGAAGCAGAATCTTCCGCTGCAGGGAGGGCGAAGGGCGTGGGCCGGCGCGCATCGAACAGTTCAGGGCCGGGCGAAGCGGTCCGTGTAAAGGGACTCGGGCGGCGGGGGCGAATCGACCACGCCAAGGCGCAGAAGCAGGTCGGAGGTGCGCCGGAGGATGTCGCGCAAGGAGCCCGTCGGCCCCAGGTAGGCGCGTTGTCCGGAAGCGTCGACGAAGCGGATGCCGTCGCCCAGGGCGGCGGCGTATTCGTCGGCGTTCAGGCCGGCGCGCTGGCGCATGAGCTCGATGGCCTGGCCGGGTTGCTTGTCGAGAAAGGCGCGGGCCCGGTAGAAGGCGCGGATAATGGCGGCGACATCCTCGGGGCGTTCTTCGGCGATCCGGGTGTTGACCGACAGAACGTCGACAACCTCGCCGGGGATTTTGGCGCTGGAAAAGATGGGCGTGGCGACGCCGTCGCGGGCGATGAGAGTGGAGACCGGCGGATAGCTGACGATCGCGTCGATCAGGCCGTTGCGTATGCCTGCGTCGAGGCTGGTCTGGCTTTGGGCGACGAGGTTGACGTCGTCGATGCTTAGCCCGGCCTGCTGAAGCGCGCGGCTGAGGACGTAGAGGCAGACCGAGCCGGGCTCGACGCCCACGTTACGGCCGCGCAGATCGGCGACGGACGCGATGCCGGACCGGGCCAGGATGACGTCGGCGCCATCGGAGAAATCGATGATCTGGACGATTTGCAACGGTTCCGGGGCGTTGCCCTGGGCGATGATGGTTTCCAGCGGGGTGGTGCCGATGGCGTCGACCTGGCCGCGTTCGTAGGCGCGCCGCGAATCGGCGAGCGAGGTGAAGTCCACGATGCGCACCGCCACGCCCTCGTCGTTGAAATAGCCGAGGCGGCTGGCAAGGTGCAGAAGATCGTAGCCGGGCCAGCCGTTCAGGCCGATGCGTATCTCGGGTTTGGGGGCGCAACCTGAAAGGAGGAGCGCGAAGAGCAGAGGAAGCAGGCGAAGCATGGCTAGGCTGCGCGGTGGATGTGAGTTTGGAGCGGGAAGCGGAGGGTGACGCGGGTGCCCGAGGCTGAGGGGACGGCGCCCGGGATGGCGACTGTGGATTCGATGGCAACGCTGCCGCCGCAGCGACGCGCATAGAGGTCGACCAAGGTGATACCCATGCCGGTGCCGGACTCCTGGGCGGTGCCGGGGCGGGAGGCGACCGGCTTGCGCTTGAGGAGTTTGTCTAGGATGGAGGGCGGGATGCCGATGCCTTCGTCGCGCACGGTGATGACGCATTCTAGTCCGGAGTCGGCGGGCTGCGTGGCGGCCGTTATCCACACGCGGTCGCCCGGACGGGAGAACTTGATGGCATTGTTGACCAGGTTGTTGAGGATGTTGTGAACGAGAACCACGCGGTTGGCGGCGAGCTCGAGTTCGCGGGGAACCTCGACGAGCAGTTTGACGCCCTTGGCGGAGGCGGCGGGCCCGAGCACGCCGGTGGACTCCTCGCAGGCGCGGGCGATGTTGACCTGCTCGATCTTGAACGGGCGGGATTCGTCGAGGAGGGTGCGGTATTCGGCGACGTGCCCGATGAGATCGAGGGCCGACTGGGTGGCGGAGCGGCTGAGATCGAGGAGGTCGCGCTGCTCTTCTTGGGAGCCGGCCTCGGAGAGTTCTCCGAGCAAGGTGTGGGCGGCGCCGACAGAATTGCGCAGATCGTGGCAGAGCACTCGAAGGAGGGCCTCCTGTTCCTGGGTCTGGGCCTCGAGAATGCGTTGGTGGCGGAAGCGCTCCACGCAGCCGCGCACGCGCTGGATGAACTCCTCGGGGTAGAAAGGCTTGTCGAGGTAGTCGATGGCTCCGGCCCGGAGTGCCTCCAGGCGGAGGCCGGGTTTATCCAGAGAGGAGAACAGGATGACGGGAATGGAGCGGAGCTCGGTCGTAGCCTTCAGTTTGCGGCAGACCTCGATGCCGTTGAGCGTGCCCAGCATGATGTCCACGAGGAACAAGTCGGGCGGGGTTTCCGCGGCGTGGAGGAGAAGCTCTTCGGGCGTCGAGCAGCTGAAAAGCCGGCAGCCGAAGTGACGCTCGAGGATGCGCGCGACGAGCTGCCTGGAGACGGGGTTGTCGTCGAGCAGGGCGATGCGGAACGCGGCGGTGGACTGGTGAAGATCGTCCATGGCGAGGGTCAGGCGACTTTGAGGACCTGCACGACTTGGATGCAGGCGCGGCGGGCGCGACCCACGGCCGCGGACATGGCCACTGGATCGTAATCGGGTGCGTTTTCCCAAGCGCCGTCGACGGGGAGGATCCAGGAATCGGCGTCGACGCGGAAGTGGTTCAACTCGGCGGTGCGCCGGGCGAAATCGAGCAGGCGGAGGAGCGGATCCGCGGCGCGGCGCGCGGGATCGTTTTGATCGGCGACGCGCTGGTGCACCTC
>JBDLWD010000304.1:0-3634 GCA_039804465.1 Verrucomicrobiota bacterium
TCCAGATCGATGAAGTCCCGGTTGATGCCGCCACTCAGAAGCAGCTTGATGGCGTCTCCGCCGCCTGGAAACATCGAAAGGCCTGGCGGTGAGGGGGCGGTTTAGCGGGGTTCGTCGGGGTTTTCCCGAAGCCAGGAGGCGAGGCGGCGGCGGGCGCGGACGTAGGCGATGATCGGCCACGAGCCGCAGGCGGCGAAGACCAAGCCGAAGCCGGTGATGAACAGGGCGGCCTTTTGGTTGCCCGGCACGAGCACGGCGTCGGCCGGGTCGGCGGGGTTGTAATGCACGTCCACGATGGATTCGGGCGGGAATCGTTTGGCCCAGTCTGGATATTGGCCGCTATCGGCTGCGAAGGCGACGCGAGTGCCGGTGAGGTTTTTGCCTTGGGCTCGGTAAACGTAGCGGACGCGAAGGGAATAGTCATCGCTGTCACGCTCCAGCTGCGATTGGGTGATCGTGCCTTTGGCCGTCGGCCAGGCCAGGCTGTCGGAGCCCTTGCGGTGGGCATCCACGCCTTTGGCGGCGAAGAAAAGGCCGAACCCAACGAAGAGGAGGGCAAAGATTGGCGTAACGACCGAGGGCTTGTGCGGGCGGTCTAGGCGCCGCGTGCCGAGGATGGGCAGGATGGGCTCGGGCGCGGTGACCGCGGGGGGCGTCTGGCAGGGGCGGAGCCGGGCGTGGAGCTTGGCGAGGAGGTCACGCTCGTCGCAGGGGCAGCCGTCGAGCGGCACCATCCAGTCGAGCGTGCCGTCGGGCAGGGGGGACATGGGGAAGGCGTGGCTCTTTAGCCCCCGGGTGGGAAACCCTGCGCGATCGCGAAGGCGGAGGATGAGCGGGTGGCGGAAAGCATAATGGGTGCTGCCGTCGCTTTCCTTCGTCGTTTTTGGGCCTAGCCGGGCCTCCAGAATTTGCGTCCATGGAAGGATGGGCGCGCGCGGGCCGTAGAGTTGCAGTCCATCGTCCCCGAGACGCGCGAAGCGGGGGCGGGAGACGAGCAGGCCCCACAGGCCGCTGAGCAGGGCGGCGCCGCTGCCGAGAAACCAGAAGGTGCCCCAGACCCACATGAACCAGCCGCCGCCCTTCGCGGCCATGGTTCGCACGGCCCAGAAGCCGATGGCCAGGAAAACGGCGCCGATGATCGTGGGTGTAAGGAGGCTGCGGCGGGAAACGAACAACACCTCGCCTTCGTCGTTGAGGGGCATGGGATGGTGGGGTGGAAGGGATGTTAGTTGGGCGATGCCGAGCTGGAGCTCGGCGTTCCCAGGTGGCGGGCGCTGGACCAGGGCCAAAGGGCTGCGGCAGGGGTGAGACCGGCTTTGACCGGGTTTTCGTGGATGTAGGCTATCACGTTTTTAAGGTGTGTTTCGTCGCGGATGTAGCGGTCCCAGTATTCCCGCATCCAGAGGCTTTTCCCGGGAACACCGAGCTCCAGCTCGGCATTGCGCGCCGCGCCCAGCGTCCGGTGTAGGACTTCCATGACTGAAGGATGCCGGCCTGGGACGTGAGCGGTTGAAGCAGCACATGCACGTGATTGGGCATGATGCACCAGGCGAGAAGGTGGTAACGCTGTGCGTCGTGGTGGAGCAGGGCGGTCTCGACCGTGGTGGCAAGGGCGGGGTGGCGCAGGGCACAGCAACCGATGCCGGCGTCGAGCCAGGCTTCGATCTGTTTGCGGCGTTCCAGATCTTGCGTGGTTTGCGGGAGGGTGGAGAGCGAGTGCCGGAGGGCTTGGAGTTTTTCCTGCGGGAGCGAATCCGCGAGGCGGAAGGTGACTGCCTGGAGCAGGCCATACTCGTCGCGGTGCGGGAGGTAGCCACGCGAGCGCCAGCCGGGGGCGGGGGACGGCGCGGCGGTGGACATGGGGCGGATTAGGGGGCCGAGCTGGAGCTCGGCGTTCCCAGGGGGGCGTTCCCGGGTGGTGGCGGGCTCAGCGGGTGAGTTTGCGGTATTTGATGCGGTGGGGGCGGTCGGCGTCTTTGCCTTTGCGCTTTTTGAAATCCTCGAGGTAGTCGCTGTAGTTGCCGTTGAAATACACCACCTGGCTGTCGCCCTCGAAGGCGAGGATGTGGGTGGCGACGCGGTCGAGGAACCAGCGGTCGTGGGAGACGACCACGGCGCAGCCGGCGAAGGTCTCCAGGCCCTCCTCGAGGGCGCGGATGGAGTTTACGTCGAGGTCGTTGGTGGGCTCGTCGAGGAGGAGGAGGTTGGCGCCGCTTTTGAGCAGGCGGGCGAGGTGGACGCGGTTGCGTTCGCCGCCGGAGAGGACGCCTACCTTTTTCTGCTGGTCGGCGCCGGTGAAGCCGAACTGGGCGCAGTAGGCGCGGGCGTTTACCTCGCGGCCGGGCATGCGGATGATCTCTTCGCCGTCGCTGATCGCCTCGTAGATGGTCTGCGCGTCGGGGAGGGAGTCGCGGGACTGGTCGACGTGGCTGATGACGACGGTCTCGCCCACGCGGAGCGCGCCGGCGTCGGCCTTTTCGGCGCCGGTGATCATGCGGAAGAGGGTGGTCTTGCCCGCGCCGTTGGGGCCGATGACGCCGACGATGCCGCCGGGCGGGAGGGAGAAGGAGAAGTTCTCGAAGAGGAGTTTTTCGCCGTAGGCCTTGGCGATGCCCTGGGCCTCGACGACGAGCTGGCCGAGGCGCGGGCCCTTGGGGAGGACGAGCTCGAATTCGCGCTCCTGCTCGGCGACGTTGGAGGAGTTGACCATCTTTTCGTAGGCGCTGATGCGGGCCTGCGACTTGGCGTGGCGGGCCTTCGCGCCCTGGCGGATCCAGGCGAGCTCGCGGGCCATGGCCTTCTGGCGCTTGTCCTCGGCGCGCTGCTCGGCGGCGAGGCGGGCTGATTTTTGCTCGAGCCAGCCGGAGTAGTTGCCCTTCCACGGGATGCCGTGGCCGTGGGCGAGCTCGAGGATCCACTGGGCGACGTTGTCGAGGAAGTAGCGGTCGTGGGTGACGGCGATGACGGGGCCCTCGTAGCGGGCGAGGTGTTGCTCGAGCCAGTGGACGGACTCGGCGTCGAGATGGTTGGTGGGCTCGTCGAGGAGTAGAATCTCGGGTTTCTGGAGGAGGAGGCGGGCGAGGGCGACGCGGCGGCGTTCGCCGCCGGAGAGGTTGTCGACGATGGCGTCGGGGTGCGGGCAGCGAAGAGCGTCCATCGCCATCTCGACCTGCGGGGCGACGTCCCAGGCGCCGAGGCGCTCGATGTCCTCCTGGAGTTTGGCCTGTTTTTCGGTGATGGCGTCGCGGGCCTCGTCGGTGTCGGCGGCGGCGAGCTCGTCCCAGGAGGCGTCGTAGGCGGAAGTGAGGTCGGTGAGGTGCTTGACGCCCTCCTCGACGCAGGCGCGGACGGTGGAGCCGGCGGCGAGCTGGGGCTCTTGTTCGAGGAGGCCGACGCGGTAGCCGGGCTCGAAGTGGATGTGGCCGTCGAATTCCTTGTCGCGGCCGGCGAGGACGCGGAGGAGGGAGGATTTGCCCGAGCCGTTGAGGCCGAGGACGCCGATCTTGGCCCCGTAATAGAAGGAGAGGGAGATGTCGCGGAGGATCTCCTTGCGCTCGATCTTCTTCGAGACGCGCATCATGGAGAAAATGATCTTCGGTTCTTCAGGTTTGGCCATGGGAGGGAGCGGAGAGCG
>JBDLWD010000305.1:0-5411 GCA_039804465.1 Verrucomicrobiota bacterium
CCATCCTGGTCCGCTCCGACGCCATCGCCCTCGAGCGCAAGGCCGCCGCCGTGTCCCCCGGCCACTGGATCTACAACCCCTACAACTGGCACGCCGTCGGCAGCTTCGCCAAACGCATGCCCTGGAACTCCGTCGCCCTCCACGTCGAGGAAGGCAAAATGGACAACCGAGCCCGTATCCTCGCCTACCGCCGTCCCGACGGGAAAATGACAATCGTCGTCTCCAACCGCTCCGCCACCGCCGAGCGCGCCTTCGACGTCGCCAGCGGTCTTCCCGAAAACACTCGCTGGACAGGCTTCCGCTTCACTCCCGATGAAGGCGGCCCCGGCACGATGGGCGTCCCGGTCGGCGAGCTCTCGGGCGCCTCCGTAAAACCCACCCTCCCGCCCCGCAGCTGGGAGTTCTGGGAGCAACTCTGAGCCCAGGCCACCACCCGCATCATTCTTCAGAAGACTCAGGTCCGGTTCCAAAAGCCGGGCCTTTTTCCTTTTCCGCGCCATACGGTTTGACCGTTTTCGTCCACTATTTACCGATAAATTCCAGATGCACCTTCGCCGCCTCTTCCCCACCGTCAAAGCCATTGCTTTTGTAACGACCGCCGCTTCAGCCGGCGCGAATTCGCTCACCCCGGCCCAGACCGCGCCTTTCTCCGCCAAGGTGGTCGTGGAAACCGAAAACTCCGTCGGCACCATGGAGCATCGCAGGCTAGGCGGCACCAACCTCGCGCTCTGGAACGAGGAGCGCCACTTCCAGGATCCGCTCCTGCGCAAGTGGGTCGACGAGCTGGGCACCGGCCTCATCCGCCTCCCCGGGGGCTCCTGGAGCAACGGCTACTACTGGAACGGCAACGGCGTCCGCAACGCCAAGGGCGACATCAACGTGAACGCCGTCGGCCCCGATGGGTATCCGTCGGTTGACTACAGCGATTACAAGCCGGGGTTCATGGTCGATACCAAGACCCTCAAACCCTACAACGGCTTCCACGGCAACGTGGACATCAAGACCCTCCACGACTACGTCAAGGCCACCCCCGGCGCCGTCGCCCTGCCCTCGCTCAACGCCGGCACCGGCCGCGCGGTCGACGCCGCCGAATGGGCCAGGTGGGCCATGAAACAAGGCTACGAGTCCGCCTACTGGCACGTCGGCAACGAACTCGGCGGCTCCTGGGAGCCCGGCACTTTCCTCCCCGACGGCTCCACCATCACCCCCGAGATTTTCGTCCAGCGTTTCAACGCCATCGCCGACGCGGTTCACGCCGTCGATCCCAAGGCCAAACTCGGCGCCTTCGCCTTCGCCGAAGACACGCTGAAACACTCGGGCGATCGCGTCGCCTTCGCCTCCATCCACACCTACCCGGGCAGCACCACCCTCACCGCCCAGCAAAACCTCGCCCGCGTGCCCGAGACCGTCGCCCGCGAGGTCGGCCAGGTCCGCGGCTGGATCGAGAAATACCAGCCCACCCGCAAAGACCAGATCGAGATCGGCTACACCGAGTGGAACCTCTCCGGCGGCATGAACGCCTCCGACCTCTTCAGCGGTCTCTGGACTTCGATGATGCTCGGCGAGTTCGCCCGCAACGACGTCGACTTCGCCACCAAGTGGGACACCTTCACCCACGTCCGCGGCATGGCCGACGGCCACGGCCTCATCTGGACGGACGGCGGCAAATACACGCGCAAGGCCGCCTACTACGCCCTCCAGCTCTGGAACCACTACAACGGCGACCAGGTGCTCCGCCCCGCGGTCACCGGAGAGGACACGCTCTACAGCTACGCCTCCCGCGACACCGACGCCCTCTACATCATGTTTGTTAATCCCAGCAACGATCGCCCCGCCAACGTGGAGGTGGAGCTGCCCGGCTTCCTTGCCGGCTCCCTCGGCGAGCAGATCACCCTCTCCCATCGGGAATACTTCTGGAACTACCGCACCCACCTACCCGAGTGGAGCCAGCCGCCTCGCGCCTCCGCCATCGGAGTGGGCGACGCCTTCTCCGTCTCCGTTCCTCCGTTCTCCGTAAGCTATGTCCGGGTGCCCACCATCGGCGCGCCCGAGGAATCCAAGTTCATGCAGGCCCAGGCCCCGGCGGCCAACGACAAGACCGCCCCGCGCCTCCGCTTCATGCTCCCGCCCGAGATCTTCGCCGGCGATCGCATCGCGGGCTACCTCCACGCCGAGGACGCCGCCACCGGTCGCCCCTACGCCGGCAACCTGCCGCCCGCCACGCTCAAGGCCGACGGACCCGTCACCCTCGACCGCGAAAACGTCCGTCTCGCCGAGACCCTGGGCCGCTTCGAATTCGTCGCCAACTCCGCCGAGCCCGTTACGTTTCGTGCTTCCGTGAACGGTGCCGAGGTCACCGCCCGCATAGAACCCAAATCCTCCGAACCGCGCCCCCTGCTGATCTGGGATTTCCAGAGCCAGAGCCCGACCGAAAAGGGCCTCTTCGAATCGCGCTACACGCTAAGCGCCGACCTCAACCAGCGCGCCAACAAGGAGGTCGCACGCATTGATTTCTCTCCCGACTCCGTCACGCTCGGCGACAAGGAGCACAAGACTATCTTCCGCATCAATCGCCTGCCCGAACGCTCCGTGCTAAACCGCGCCAACATACGCGGCGTGTTCTTTGACATCAAAACCCTGGGCCTGGCCACCGAAGACCCTAACGCGTCCGTCTCCGTCGTCATGCAGAGCCCCGCCAACTGGTGGATGGTCCTCGGCACCGTGCCCCTGGCCGGCAACACGGACTGGAAACGCCACCAAGTCACCTTCTCGCGCCAGGACTACGTCGACGCCATCGCCTCGGGCTACAATATCTGGTTCGTCCTAAATACAGACAAGCCCCTCGTCGGCACCATCCTCCTTGACCGAATCGGCTTCATGGCTCGCTAAAGTCCGGCGTTAAAATCCGCCATTTATCAGCATCGCGCCCTCGCGCGCATCCGACCCGTGGCGGATCCGATGTAAAACAATCGCGAATGGGCATACACCACGAAACGCCTGTGCCTTTGCTTGGCTCACATCCAAACCAAATTGGTATTTTCCCACGAGGAATGGATCATGTGGTGGTAGGCAAGCAGCGAGCCGAGGCGGTGAGCCAATGGGGGGCGAGGAAGACCTAGGGGCGGTGGCTGAATCACATCGAGGGATGACCCACGGAGCGCGGCAGCGCGAAGATGGTCTTGCCAATGGCGCGAACCCGGAGCGATGAGCACGGAGCGCGTCGACGCGGGCGCTCTCTGGGCGAGCCACATCGCAACCACCGAAAGGTGCCGCCGGATCGCCTGCGATGCGCCCGACAGGCTGCATGATCCCGGCTTGGGCTGAAAGAACTACGGCGGACTATTAACGTGACGCTGGCTTGAGTTTCCGGAACGGCAAAACCGAGAAACGCCGTTAACCGGAAATTCATGCGACGTTCATCGAGCGTTCATGTTCTGCGGCTATAAACCCGAGATGCGAAAACGCCTCTCGATCGTCTTGAGCAGTCTGCACACGCCCACGATGGGGCGCCCGTTGGCATCTGCCGCCGAGCTGTCTCATCGCACCACCGCCCTGTTTTGCGTCAAGGCGGCCGCATCGGTGCACGACCTCGCTTAACCCCGGCCCGCCACCAATGCCGCTTTATCCCATGCCGTCCACGTCCTTTTACCCCAAGCGCCTTCTCGCCGGGCTTCTGCTCGGATTTTCATTTTTACCCCCGCCCGCGTTGCGGGCCAGCATAGCTTACGGAAGCATAAATAATTTTGACACGGTCAACGACACGGGCCGCCCATGCCACGGCTTTGAAATAGAAATCGAGGACTGCCGTAGCACGGACATTTCCTATACTTACGATTACAACCACTACGGCACGCCCTTCATCCGGGAAGATCTCGCGACGTCGCCCGCGCACCCGCGCACGATCATCCGCTGGGGTGGTAGGAAAAACGCCGACGGCTCCTGGGCCGCCTACACCGCCGTGCCCTCGGCCCCCATCGCCCCGACGGACGGGCACGCGTTTACCGACCCCTCGGTCAACTTCGGCGGCGAACACTTTGGCGTCGGCTACACCACGCCCGTCGGCGCCATACGCTACAACTGGCTGGTGGACGATGGGGCCGGTAACCTCGTCCATGGCGGCGCCGTTCAGGTGTCGACGCCCGTGTTCACCTATTTCCCGCCAGTGATCGCGATCGCGGCCCCTGCGCAAGTGCAGGCCGTGATCGAAGCTCCGCCTGAACCTCCCGAATTGCCGGTGCTCGAGTTCGGACGCGCGCTGTGGGTCAAAGAAATCCGCACCGTCTCACACACCAACCAGCCGATTAAGCTCAGAGACCTCGTGACCGACGACCCCGACGATCCCAACGACAAGAACTGGACAAACGGCGAGCCAGACGAAGTCGAAGCGGAGTGGTTTTTGCTGCAAAGAGATCTGACGAAGCCGGATGGAGGCAGGCAGGCGCGCCTTGAGGCAGCGCCTGAAGATCTTCCGGGCGGAGACGAAGTCGTCACGCGACGTTACGAATTCTTCGCCTACACCGGTCCGCTCGACGCGGAAACGGGCGAGGCGATGGCGTCATCCGTCGGACCCGATGGAATACACGGCGCAGGGCTGAAGGAAATCAACGGAGTCGAGGTCGACCTGACTCAAGTGACCGTGGTCGGGGACTACAAAGGCGCGCAAATGGCCGCCGTGGACGTGGACGAAGGCGCGGGATTGATCGATCACGTAAGCGAGGCCACGGTGAACGAAGATTACACTCCGCGTCGCTTGGTGGTTACCGGCGCCTTGCCTTGCGAGATCACGCAAACCGGCGCCCTTCCATCAGGCATGGTGCTTGATACTGACACGGGAGTGCTGTCCGGCATACCCGCAGAGACCGGCACCTTTGATTTTACCGTGGCCGTGAGCGACGGCCTCAACCCGTCGGCGCGCAAAAACTATACTCTGCTGGTGGCTCCGGCCGCCCTTCCCCCTGCTCCAACCTACGTGATAGATTTAGCATCGGAACCACCCGATGCCGGCACGATGAACGGCGCGGGAGTATACGCGGTCGGGGCTTCGGCCGACATAGCCGCCAGCGCGAACGCAGGTTATTACTTCGTGAACTGGACCGACAACGGCGTGATCGTCTCGACCACCGCCACCTACGCGCTGAACGTCGACATAAACCACACGTTGGTCGCGCACTTCTCGCCCTTGCCCGTCCTGAAAATCAGCACCGCAGCCAACACATCCGCCCCCGGGTTGATCTTGGAATGGCCCGCCAATCAGCCGGCCTTTGTGCTGCAAGAATGCGAGGCCCTTTCCCCCGTTTCGTGGACCACGTCGGTTCGCGCCGTCCTAAACAACGCGGGGGTTAATCAGGTGGTCGTTCCCCAACCGATGCCTCAGACGATCTTTTTTCGACTGATAAAACAGCCGTGAGCCG
>JBDLWD010000306.1:0-2531 GCA_039804465.1 Verrucomicrobiota bacterium
GCTTCGCCGGCCATGTCACCGTGGTCTCGCGGCTTGCCCGGCCAGGCTTGTCGGGCGCGGCCGACACGGTGTATTTGAGTTCCACCTACACGGATGCCACGCCCAACAACAACGGCCTGGCCACCGGCGATCAGTCCGCGCCGCTCTCACCCGCATACAGTCCCCGTTTCAACGCGTTCGGCCTGGCTTTTTCGGGCGCCTACATAGGGTCCACCAACACCTCGTCCGTGCAGTTCTCCGGCGTGGAAATCACCTTCAGGTCCGGCGCCCAGATGGTCGTGCCGGTCATCTCCTTCCAGCCCCTCGCCGACCGCGCCTACTCCACCGCCCCCATTACCCTGGTCGCCTCCTCAAGCTCGGGCCTGCCCGTCACCTTTTCCGTGGTGTCCGGCCCCGCGACGATCGAGGGCGCCGAACTCACCCTCACGGGCACGGGCACCGTCACCGTGCGAGCGTCGCAGTCGGGCACCGCCACCGTCCTGCCCGCCGCCTCGGTGGACCAAAGCTTCGCGGTCACAAAGATACCCGCCACCGTCCTGCTCGACGATGTATCCACAATCTACGACGGTTCCCCCAAGTCCGTGGCCGTGGCCACCGAGCCCGCCGGTCTTCCCGTCGTCCTGAACTATGACGGTCAGTCAAACCCACCCTCCGCCGTGGGCACCTATCTCGTCTCCGCCTCGATTGAAGATCCCGTTTACCAAGGCGAAGCCTCCGGAACGCTGATCATACAACCCGTCGCCCAGACCATCGACTTCCAAGCCATTGCCGACCGTGTCTTCGGCGACGCCCCCGTGTCCCTTCGCGCCACTTCCACGTCCGGCCTCCCGGTGGCGTTCTCCCTCGTTTCGGGCCCCGCCTCGCTGGAGGGCGACAACCTTTCGCTCACCGGCGCGGGCGCGGTCACCGTGCGCGCATCCCAAGAGGGAGACCTCACCCGCGCGCCTGCTCCAGGCGTGGAGCGAACATTCCAGGTGGCCAAGGCCCCGGCCCTTGTCCTGCTCGGAAATCTCTCCGCAACCTACGACGGAGCGGCCCAGGCCCCCTCCGCCGCCGGCACCTACCCCGTTCTCGCCGTCATAACCGACCCCAACCACTCCGGCTCCGCCGCCGGCTCCCTGGTCATCGCCTCGCCGCTCGTGGCGCCCTCGGTCGCCATCATCCGGAACCAGGATAACTACGAGTTGCGCGTCCCGTCCTTGTCCGGCCACGTCTACCAGCTTCAACGCGCGACGGATCTCGCCGCGGGCGACTGGACAAATCTCGGCGCGGTTCGCAACGGCACTGGCGGCACGATTCTCTTCACCGACCCGGCCCTGCCCGCCCTGCCCCGCCGGTTCTACCGCATCGTGATCTCGCCCGCTTCTCCCTAGTCTCCCCGCGCCTTCGCTCATGCCGCCCGTCCACGCTCCGGCCCCAGACCAAACCGCCCTTGATCTTCACGCCCTGGTCCGCGCCGCCCTGCGCGCCGGCCTTCGGTCCGTCACCCTGCCGCCCGGCGAACACCGCGTCTCCGGACGCCTCCTCCCGGAACGCCAACTCTGGATCAGCAACAACGACTCGGGCTGGAAACCCGTCCTGATCGATCTCGAGGGCGCCGAGAACTTCACCGTCGAGGGCAACGGCGCGCGCCTGCTCGTCGAGGGCGTCCTCGTCCCCCTCGTCGTGCAAAACGCGAAACAGGTCGTCGTGCGCGACCTCTCCATCGACTGGGTGCGGCCCGCGTTCACCGAGGCGGAGGTGACCGCCCACGTCCCCGGCGGCTTCGAGTTTAAAACCGCCCCCGGCGCGGACACCTTTACCGTGAACGCAGGCCGCCTGACCGCCCAGGGCGGCGGCGACTGGCCCTCGGGTCACCTCTACAACGTCCTCGCCTTCGATCGCGCCCGCCGCGAGCCCCTCGCCGGCTCCCACGAAAGCTGGCAAATCGAGCGCACCCACCGCGCCACCGATCTCGGCGGAGGCCGCTTCCGCCTCGAAGCGGATTTTTCCGCCCTTCCTCCCGTCGGCGGCCCCGTCGTCTTCATGCACGGCGACCGTGTCGCCCCCGCCGTGGTCCTGGACCAGGCGGACGACACCGAGCTACACGACATCACGATCCACCATGCCCTCGGCATGGGTGTGATCGCGCAGGCTTGTCGAAACCTGCTCTGGCAACGCGTGCGCGTCGTTCCCTCGCGCGACCGCCTCTTCAGCACCTGGGTGGACGCCGTCCACGCCGTCGATTGCGGCGGCTCCCTCCGCGTCCTCGATTGCGAGTTCCGCGGCATGTTCGACGACGGCGCCAACCTACACGGCGCCCATCGCCGCGTCGCCGGCTGGCCCGCGCCCGACCGTGTCGTCGTCGAGGCCATGCACCACCAACAAGTCGGCGTCGTCTACCAACGCCCGGGCGACACCGTGCGTTTCGCCGACCTCTCCACCCTCGACACCGTCGCCGACGCCGTCGTCGCGTCCGTCCGGGTGATCAATTCGCGGCTCCAGGAGCTCCACCTCGACCGCCCCCTCCCCGCCCTCGCTGGACGCCCGCT
>JBDLWD010000307.1:0-10286 GCA_039804465.1 Verrucomicrobiota bacterium
TCGCCGGGCAAGGCAACGCGCGGACACGACGATGCACCGCTCCCGCGCGCTGCGGCGCGGGCGATGCGTTTTCCTCAGACCAGTCCGGGGGCGCGGGCGGGCGGCAGGGCGCGCCAGGCGAAGAGCCGGGCGGGCACCCAATCGTCGGGATTATCCCCCGCCCAAGGCGGAGGCTCGGTGGCGCTGACTGTCGCGATCATCTGCCGCATATGCTCGCGCATCAGGTCAGCTATCTCGGACCAAACAGGCGCCGGCGCGGAGACCGTGGCGACGGCAGCGGTGAAGTCACCACGCTCGATGGCGGTGCAGCCATCGTGGTGGGCATCATGGTCGCCGCCGTGGTGGTCTTCTTCGCAAACAAATCCACACCAATCCTCGACCCAGTTGGTCGTCGCCGCGAGCGCGCAGTGCGAGGTGGCAGGCAACCACAACGCGACGAGCAGCAAGGCGAGGCAGGATCTCAGGACTCGAGGCACGGATCGGAAAGGAAGCGGCAAACGCGGCCTGTCAAGGGGCAGCCGGAACCGGCGTCGCGGGCGCGGTGCCGGTTTTCGCCGGGGCGGCGGACGCGGGGGCGTCGGCCTTCGCATCGCGGGCGATTCGCTTCACGTCGAAGAAGCTCACGTAGATCATCATCGCCAGGAGGCAGGCCAAAAAGACCGATTGCGCGGCGTGGATGAAGCCCTGCGGCAGGGCGCGGCCGCGAAGCTTGCCGATGGTAGCGAATAGCATGTGTCCGCCGTCGAGGACGGGCAGGGGCAGGAGATTGAAAATGGCGAGGTTCACGTTGACCACGATGGTGAACCAAAGGACGTAGCGGATATCGATCTGCGCCGTCATATGGAAGACGCGCGCGATGCCGATGGGGCCGCTGAGCTTCGAGATGCCTACATCGCTGTCGCGGTTGAGCAGGCTGCCGAGGGTGCGGAAGGTCATACGAACGTTGTCGCCGAGCTGTTTCCACGGGGTCGGGTGGATCATGACGATCTCGGGGTCGAAACCGAGGCCGAGGGCTTCGCCTATCTTGTCGGCGGCGGGCACGGCGAGGGCGAGCCGGACAAGCGCGCCGTCGCGCTCAACCTCGAGCATGGCCGCGCGTCCGGCGGTGGCGACAAGGGCCTGCTCGAACGTGGCAAAGCTGGTGAGCGCGACGTCGTCGAGGGTCCGCAGTCGGTCGCCGGCGCGAAGACCGGATTTCTCGCCAAGGCCGTTGGGCGTCAGCTCGGCGACTTTGAGTTCCTGCCAGGGAGAAACGCCGAGCATGCGCATGCGCTCGTCGCCAGCGAGGACGGGCCGGGCGGAGAGGATGAGCGTCTCCTCGCCGCGGCGCACGGTAAGGGCGGCCTGCGGGCGGCCGTCAACGGTGCGACCGGAGCCGGTGAAAAGGTATTGGCGCATCTCGTCCCAGGTGGCCACGGGATTGCCGTCGATGGCGGCGATGACGTCGCCGGCGCGAAGGCCGGCCTCGGCGGCGGGGCTCTTGACCTTGCTGCCGTCGGGCAGGGTGAGCTCGGAGGCGACGTGGCCGATCTTGGCTCGCTGGGTGTCGGCGTTGGCCGGCAGGCCTACCTGCCAGAGGATGGTGGCGAGGGCGAAGGCGAAGACGACATTCATGAACGCGCCGGCGCCGAAGACCAGCATGCGCGTGGTGTAGTTGGGCGAGGGCAGCGCGGCGGTTTCGGCGGAGGGTTCGCCTTCGAGGCCGCGCATGTCGGCGAGTTGCGGCAGGGCTACGTAGCCGCCGAGGGGCAGCCAGGAGAGGCGGTATTCGACGCCGTCCTTGCCGGTCCACTTGAAGATGGCGGGCCCGAAGCCGATGGAGAAGCGCTCGACCTTCACGCCGCGTTTTTTCGCGACCCAGAAGTGGCCGAGCTCGTGAACGAAGATCGAGCCGCCGAAGAAGACGGCGATCATGAGGATCGACCACACGCTGGAGGTGAGAAGCTGGAAGATGTCCATGAAGAGAGGGAAAGACGTGTTTGACCGCGGATTGCGCGGATGGGCGCAGATTAAAGACCTGCGTTTCGCATCTGCGCTTATCCGCGCAATCTGCGATTAAATTTGTTTTTCCGCAACCGCCCGGGCCTCGGCGTCGGCGGCGAGCACTGCGGGCAAATCGGCCGAGGGGGCCCCGGCGAGCGCGGCGAGCGCGGCCTCGGTGACGCGCGGGATGCCGAGGAAGGGCAGGCGGCCGGCGAGAAACGCGGCGACGGCGACCTCGTTGGCGGCGTTGTAGACCGCGGGCGCGGCGCCGCCGCGCTCCATCGCCTCGCGGGCGAGCCGGAGCATGGGGAAGCGGCCCTCGTCGGCGGGACGAAACTCAAGGCTGAGCAGGCGGTCGAGCGGCAGGGCCGCGTCGGTGCCCTTAGCGCCGCGCGCCGGGTGCAGGAGGGCGTGCTGGATGGGAAAGGTCATCGAGGGCGGGCAGAGCTGGGCGAGCATGGCGCCGTCGGTGAACTCGACCAGGCAGTGCACGATGCTCTGCGGATGCACGATGGCCGCGCACTGGGCGGGGCGAAGGTCGAAGAGCACCGAGGCCTCGATGAGTTCGAGGCCCTTGTTGGCGAGCGTGGCGCTGTCGACCGTGATCTTGGGGCCCATCGCCCAGTTGGGGTGCTTGAGCGCGTCGGCCACGGTGGCCTCGCCGAGGCGCTCCGCCGGCCAGTCGCGAAAGGCCCCGCCCGAGGCGGTGAGGATGACGCGGCGGATCTCGTCATGACGGTGGCCTTGGAGGCACTGGAAAACGGCGTTGTGCTCGGAGTCGACGGGTAGGAGGCGCGCGCCGGATTTTTTCGCGGCGGCGAGGACATGCGCGCCGGCGAGCACGAGGATCTCCTTGGAGGCGAGGGCGAGGTCTTTGCCCGCTTCGAGCGCGGCCAGCGCGGGGCGCAGTCCGGCGGTTCCCACCACGGCGACGAGCACGACCTCGGCCTCGGGCAGGGTGGCGACGGAGACCAGTCCCTCGACGCCGGGCGGGTGGAGCGTGGCGCCGGCGGGCAGCGCGGAGGGACCGGCGGCGCGAACGGCCGCAGCCGCGCGCTCGTCGAACAAGGCGAGGTGGCGCACGCCGAACTCGCGTGCGATGGCGGCGAGTTTTTCGGCGCTGCCGTTGGCGGCGATCCCGACCAGCTCCAGAGCGTCGAGATGGGCGCGCAGCACGCGCAGGGTGTTTTCGCCGATGCTGCCGGTGGCGCCGAGCAGGACGACGCGCTTGCGGCGCGGGGGGGCGGAGACGGACGTCGCCATGGGTTTCCGAGCGACGATCAACCGTGCAGCAGCGCGAAGGCGATATAGCCCACGGGCGCGGTGAGAATGAGGCTGTCGGAGAGGTCGAACATGCCGCCGATGCCGGGGATGGCGGCGCCGGCGTCCTTGGTGTCGGCGCGGCGTTTGATCACGGACTCGACCAGGTCGGAGACGATGGCGAGCACGGCGATGGGCACGGCGACCAGGGCGGCGAAGACGGGCGTTAAGCCGGCGGGATAAAAACGGGCGAGCAAGTGGGCGAGCAGCGCGCCCACGCCGGCGGAGATGACCACGCCGCCGATCGCGCCTTCCCAGGTCTTCTTGGGGCTGATGCCGGGGGCCATCTTGTGGCGGCCGAACGCGAGACCGGAGAGCAGCGCGCCCACGTCGCAGAATTTCGAGACCGCGATCAGCCAGACCATGAGCAGCAGGCCGCTTTTCTCGTCGGGCCCCGGGATGACCGCGATGCGCGAGAGGAAGGACAGCATGAAAGGCACGTAGAGCACGCCGAAAAGCGACCAGGCGAGCGTCTCGACGCGATTCTCGGGGCGGCGCTCGCCCAGGATGCGGAGGGCGAAAACGACCACCGCGGCGGCGAGGATGGTGCCGGGGGCGGCGAGCTCGGGCGCGTGCGGGAGAAACTTAGGCGCGTAGTAGGGCGCGAGCATCGTGAGCGCGCCGAGCGTCATGCCGAACTTGTCGAATGGATCGAGGCCCATGCGCCGCACCATCTGGTAAAACTCGCGCAGGGTGAGCACGGCCACCGCGGCGATCAGCCACACGCCGCCAAGGGTGCCGAAAAAGTAGATGCACGCGATGACGAGCGCCCAAAGGCAAAAAGTGCTGAGGATACGTTGGCGCATAGGCAGGCGTGAGACGTGGCGGAAGAGGCGGAGCGGGGAAACTCAGATGACGGATGGCGCGGGCTCGCTCGCGGCGACCGGGCCCGGACGCGAAACCTGTTCCCCGGTGAGCCCGTAGCGGCGCTCGCGCCGGCGGTAGTCGTCGACCGCCGCCTCCAGCTCGCGCGACCCGAAATCGGGCCAGAGCACAGGCGTGAACACGAACTCCGCGTAGGCGGACTGCACGAGCAGGAAGTTGCTCAGACGCGTCTCGCCCGAGGTGCGAATGACGAGGTCGGGATCGGGCAGATCGGCGGTGTAGAGGTGGCGGGAAAACCCTTCCCACGTGTCGGCGTCCTCGGGCCGGGCGCGGCCGGCGGCGACCTCGAGGGCAAAGGCCCGCGCCGCGTCCAGCACCTCGGTGCGCGCGCCATAGTTGAGCGCCAGAACCAGCGTGTGTTCGGTGCAGTGCGCCGTGGCGGCCATGACGTCCTCCAGGGCGGCGCGGGCGCGAGCGGGCAACGCGGCGATGCGGCCGATGGCGCGCAGACGGACATGATTCTTGATCAGACTAGCTTTTTCCCGGGCGAGAAATGTCTCGAGCAGAAACATGAGCCCCCCGACCTCGTCCTCTGGCCGGCGCCAGTTCTCCACCGAGAAAGCATAAAGGGTCACATAACGGATGCCCATCGCGCGGGCGGCGTCGACCACGGCGCGGACCGACTCGACTCCGCGGCGATGTCCTTCGAGCCGCGGCAGGCCGCGCTGCTTGGCCCACCGGCCGTTGCCATCCATGATGATGGCGACGTGCGCGGGCACGGGAAGCAGGGCGGGCGTGGAACTCATGCTAAAAAGGGGGATAAGGTTTGCCCAAAAACGGCGTGAACCGGACGGACTAAAGCGGAAAGCCTACGAATCGCCGCGGCGGCGGCGCAATGCCAGAAGTCCCCGGTCATTTGACCATGCGGGACCTGTATTTTGAATGGTTGCCATGTCACGCACCCTACCCGCCCCGCTCGCTCATCAGGAGATAGAAAAGGCCCTGGCCGAGTTGCCCGGCTGGGCGTGCGAGAGCGACGCGTTGACGAAGGAGTTCGTGTTTCCCTCCTTTCGCGACGCACTCGCCTGGATGGTCCGGGCCGGCTTCGAGGCCGAGGCGCTGGATCACCACCCGGAGTGGACCAACATCTACCGCACGGTGCGCGTGCGCCTGAACACCCACTCCGCGGGCGGGCGGGTGACCGCGCTCGACGTGGAGTTGGCCGCGCGCCTGGGACGCCTCGCCGGCGGGACGTCCGCGCTCAAAGACCGCGCATAAAGTTAAAGGTGAAGTCGGGCTCGCCCGGCAGGCCCTCGTGGCCGAAGTCGGGGTAGATCTTCATGTCCTTTTTCGCCGTCAGCTTGTTGTAGATGGCGAATTGCGTGCTGGGCGGTGTGATCGTGTCCATCATCCCGGTGAACATCAGCACCTCGGCGCGAATGCGCGGCGCAAGAAACTGGAGGTCCACGTAGCCCAGCTTGGTGAACACTTCGTCATCGCGTTCGTGCCGCGGATCGAAGTTCCGGAAATACTGCTTCAACTCCAGATAGGCGTCCTTTGCCTGGTCCATTTCCCACACCCGCTTGTAGTCGGCGAGAAACGGAAAGACCGGTGCGGCTCGCTTGATGCGCGGCTCCAGCGCGGCGCAGGCCACGGTGAGCGCGCCGCCCTGCGAGCCTCCCATGGCGCCGACTCGCGCGGCGTCGACCTCGGGCAGACTCATCACCACCCGGGCCAGCTGGGCGGTATCGAGGAAGATCTGGCGGAAAAGCAGCTTGCGAGGATCCGGGTCGTCGAGACCGCGGATGATGTGACCATTGAGGGTATTGCCCTGCACGCCGCCCCTGTCTTCGGAGCGTCCGCCCTGGCCCCGGCAATCCATCGCCGCCACGCAAAAGCCGCTCGCCGCATAGGCCAGCTTCGGCGCCCAGTCTCCACCGTGTCCCGAATAGCCGTGAAACTGAAGCACGGTGGGCGCGGGTTTTTCGCCGCGAGCCTGGGCGGTCGGCCGGAGATACTTTGCGTAAATCCGCGCCCCGCCCACGCCGGTGAACCACAGGTCGAAGCACTCGACGCCGGCGACGTTCAAGGCCGGGTTGGGCCTTAACTCCGGACTGGGATCGGTCGCGTCGAGTTCGCGCAAAGCCTCGTCCCAGTATGCGTCAAAATCGGCCGGGCGCGGATTACGGCCGCCATAGTTGCGGAGCTGCTCGAGGGGTAAGTCGATGAGAGGCATGACAACGGACACGAATGTCAGCCCAGTCGGGAAAAACAATGCCAAGCCACCCCCAAAACCGCTCCGCCGCCTCCAGAGGCGCCGCGGAGGGATAAATTTTCCTCATGTGAAACGCGCCATGGCACAAGTCCTGCAAATTGCGGGGCATACATCTTCCCTCCTTGTGCCGTCCCGGCGGCCCTCGTATCCACTTCGGCACCATGCATCCCCGCCAATCCCGTCAGACCTTGATCGCGCTCGCCGCGATGGTGCTCGCCCCTGTCTTTGTTCACGCCTCCGAGGTGAAACTGGTTCGTGTCTGGCCCGAGTATCGCGCCGGCGGCTCGTTCACCCGCATCGCGGAGTATTTTGGCGGCAAGGAAACGGCTCCGGAAATGATCGTGCGCTCCCGCTCTGAGTCGCGCGAGGGCTACTACTTCCTCGCACGTTTCAAGAGCGCCGAGGCCCTGCCCGGCTCCATCATCGCCCTGGAATACATCCTTCCCGGCGAGGATTCCGCCCGCGTGCAATTTTTCCCCGTCGACCTTCCCAAGGGCTCGCGCGCCGTCCTCGCCGGACTGACCGGCACCGACTGGCCCGGGGCCACGGTCGCGCCCACCGCCTGGCGCCTGCGCCTGCTCGGCCCCGCCGGCACCGAGGTCGCCCGCGAGCAGAGCTTCCTGTGGGCCCTGCCCCCCGCCGCCGCGCCCGACGCCAATCCGCCGCCCGCCTCCTGACCCGAGTGCGGCGACGCGTTCCCCCTTCCATGCCCGACCTGTTCGCCGCCTACGACACCGACAAGTTTTACGACGAGATGTTCGCCGCCCCCGGACGGCCGCGCCCGCATTACCAGCGGCTCCACGACCGGTTTGGCCAGATGGACGGCATCTCCGAATTGCTCACCCGCCAGCGCACCGCCGACCAGACCTTCGTCAACCGCGGCGTCACGTTCACCGTCTACTCAGACAACAAGGGCACGGAGAAGATTTTTCCCTTCGACCTCATCCCGCGCATCATCCCCGCCGACGAGTGGGCGCGGCTCGAAGCAGGCCTCCGCCAGCGCATGGAGGCGCTCAATCTCTTCCTCGCCGATATCTACGGCCCGCAGAAAATCCTGAAGGAGGGCGTAGTCCCCCGCGAGATGGTGGAGACGTCCAAGAACTTCCGCCCCGAGCTCGTGGGTGTGCCCATCGCGCGCGATCTCTACGTCCACATCAACGGCACCGATCTCGTCCGCGATCAGCACGGCACCTACCGCGTGCTGGAGGACAACCTTCGCACCCCGTCCGGCGTCTCCTACGTGCTCGAGGACCGCCAGGTCATGAAGCGCGTCTTCCCCAACCTGCTGCGCGACTACCGCGTGCGCCCGGTCGAGACCTACCCGAGCGACCTCCTGTCGCTCCTGCTCCACCTCGCGCCCGCCCACGTCCCCGAGCCCACCGTCGTGCTCCTCACGCCCGGCGTCTACAACAGCGCCTACTTCGAGCACAGCTTCCTCGCCCGCCAGATGGGCATCGAGATCGTCGAGGGCTCCGACCTCGTGGTCGAAAACCACAAGGTCTACATGAAGCGCACCGACGGCCTCGCGCCCGTGCACGTCATCTACAGACGCATCGACGATGACTACCTCGACCCGCTCGCCTTCAACCCCGACTCCCTCCTCGGCGTCCCCGGCCTCTTCGAGGCCTATCGCCGCGGCAACGTCGCCCTTTGCAACCCCATCGGCACCGGCGTCGCCGACGACAAGGCCATGTATCACTACGTGCCGCGGATGATTAATTTTTATCTCGGTCAGGACGCCCTTTTGCCCAACGTCGACACCTACCTCTCTGGCGACGAAAAAGACATGGCCTACATCCTGGCCAATCTCGAGCAGCTCGTCGTGAAGTCGGTCGACGAGGCCGGCGGCTACGGCATGCTCGTCGGCCCCCACAGCACGCGGGTGCAAATCGAGGAGTTCCGCGCGAAGATCATCGCCAATCCGCGCAAGTTCATCGCTCAGCCCACCCTCGGCCTCTCCCGCTGCCCCGCCGTCTGCGGCGACGTCATCGAGGGCCGCCACATCGATCTGCGCCCTTACATCCTCAACGGACCGAGCATCAAAATCATGCCCGGCGGCCTCACCCGCGTCGCCCTCCGCAAAGGCAGCCTCGTGGTCAACAGCTCCCAAGGCGGCGGCTCCAAGGACACCTGGGTCCTCGCCGCCGAGAACCAGGAGGCCACGCCCGCCGTGCCCGAAAAACTCATCGTGTGAGCACGGCATCTGCCGCGCTCGCACGAAATGACCAATGCCCAAGGTCCAATGACCCATGAAAAGGACGCCCGCCGCACCCGCGCCTGCCTTTGATCTGTTCGAGCGCACGGCGGTTTTCGGCGAAGGCGTGATTGAGTTCTGTCTCTCGTTGCCCGCGACGCCGATCGACTCGCCGCTCATCACCCAGTTCGTCAAGGCGGGCACCAGCCTCGGCGCCAACTATGGGGAGGCCGACGAAGCCGAGACGAAAGCCGACTTCCGGCACAAAATTGCCCTCTGCCGCAAGGAGGCCAAGGAAACGAAACACTGGTGCCGTATGCTCGCGAAAGCCTGCAAGCCCCAAGCCGACTCCTTGCGCATCCTCTGGAAAGAGGCCCACGAGCTACACCTCATCTTCTGCAAGATCATCCGCACCACCGACGCCAACCTGCGCCGCGAACGCGCCGCCAAAAAGTCCTCCGCCCGCTAAAACGCCACGTCACCGCTTCCCCTTGGTCATTGGACCTTGGGCATTGGTCATTCTCCACCGTCCTTTGGCCCACCGGCCGCCAACCTTCATCCAAATTCCACAAATGCTGAGTCGCGTCGCCAACCTCATCTACTGGATCGCCCGCTACCTCGAGCGCGCCGAAAACACCGCCCGCATCGTCGAGGTCAACGCCCAGCTCGTCCTCGACCTCCAGGCCCGCCAGGCCGCCGACGATCCCCGCGCCTGGGAGCCGCTCGTCTTCGTCACCGGCTCCGACGAGCAATTCCACGAGCTCTACGGCGACAAGGTCACCGAGCGCGCCGTCGTCGAGTTCATGCTCTTCGACAAGCGCAACCCCTCCTCCGTCCTCTCCTGCATCGCCACCGCCCGCGAAAACGCCCGCTGCATCCGCGACCAGCTCTCCGCCGAACTGTGGGAAACGTTGAACACCTTTTTTCTGCGCCTGAAAGACGACGACTTCACCCGCTACGCCCAGCTCGGCGCGGCCGACTACCTCGCCTGGATCAAGTGCCAGACCCAGCTCTTCCACGGCGTCGCCGACGCCATGATCCCCCGCCACGAGGGCTGGTGGTTCTACGACCTCGGCCGCCACCTCGAGCGCGCGGACAACATTACCCGCATCCTCGACATCAAATACTTCATGATCCTGCCCGGCGTGCAGGCCGTCGGCTCCGCCCTCGACATGGTGCAATGGGCCTCCGTGCTCCGCTCCTGCTCCGGCTTCGAGGCCTTCCGCCGCGCCCGCCGCGGCGACCTCGATCTCGTGCGCGTTGTGGACTACCTCCTGCGCGACGAGGCCTTCCCCCGCAGCGTGCTCTACTCCGTCTCCGAGGCCGAGCAGTGTCTCGCCCGCATCGGCCCCGGCGACGGCCAACCCGCCGTGGCCCGCGCACGCGACCTCATCGGCACATTGCGCGAAGACATCCGCTCCGCCGACATCAAGGCCGTCATCGCCTCCGGCCTCCATGAATACCTCGACGGACTCCAACTCCGCATCGAGCAGCTCCACGTCGCCGTCCAGCACGCCTACATCTCGCACAGTCAGGCCGCCGCGTCGGGCCAGCTTCAGTCCCAGGGCGCCTGAAGCCGCCCGTCGCAAGTCGCCTCCGACTTGACCTTTCGGCATGGACGGCTCCTTAACGGTCACCTCCATGCCGGCCCCGGCCCCCATTTCCCCGCTTCGCTCCGGCGTGGCCGCC
>JBDLWD010000308.1:0-4546 GCA_039804465.1 Verrucomicrobiota bacterium
GCCATCGGTGGCGGGCGCACCGGGCTTGGCGCCGGGAGTGATGCGCTGGACCACGGCGACGAAGCGCTCGTTTTTCTCCACCACCGACTTCGCGATGTAGAACAGCTCGAAGGTGCGGCAGGATTTGCGAATGGCGTCGGCGAGAACCTTGAAGCTACCGTCCTCGGGATAAAAGGTGACGGTAAAGAAAGGGCTGATGTAGGGACCGGACGGCTCGCGCGGCGGACCACGGAAGTCACGGCGCTCGCCACCTTGGAAGCCGCCTTCGCGGCGCGGGCCGCGAGAGTCGTCACGACGTCCGCCCTCGAAACGGGGACGCTCGCCGCGCGGGCCGCCGCGATCGTCGCGACGTTCTCCGCCCTCGGGCCGCGGCGCCGAGGCCGGGCCGGCGTCACCGGTGGAGGGGGCTCCGGCCGGTCGACGAAAATCGCGGCGATCACGGCGCGGCGGAGCGTCGCCATCGCGGCGAGGCCGGTCGTCACGGCGCTCTGGCCTTGCGCCTCCCTGCGCGGATTTGTCCTGGGACCAGGATGTGCCGAAGCTGAACCCCTGCAGTTGGGAGAGGTCTAGCTTGTTGAGCCCATTATCGGGCGTTTGCGGTGAGGGCGTCTCGTCCATGCGAAAAAAGCGGGCGGGCGGCCGGCGTGGCGGTGGTGGGCTGGAGGTCGGGAAGACCGTGCGGAACGCACAGTTTGCGCCAGCTTCGCGGGCGTCGGGGCACAAGCAAGCCGTTTTCCCCAGCCTTCGCGCGTATCTCTCGCTTAAGCCCGAAACGTGACAGGCGGGCGCTGTCACACAAAAGCCTTCCCATGCCCCCGGTCCGGAGCACCATGCAGGGTCTGTTCCACCGCCTGTGAGCCATACCGCCTCCCCCACCCCACCTTCGCCTGAACGAGGCCTGAAACGCTACCAGCGGCACCTCCACCACCTGCGCCCCGCCCGCTGGCACATCGTGGGCGGCCTGATCGCCGGAGGCGTCTTTGCGGTAAGCACGGGCGCGGGCTTGCCGGCGGTGATGAATTACCTGCTGCCGATTTTCTTCAACCAGCAGGACAAGATAGACCCTAAGGTCGTCGAGTTCTCGCGCGCGTTGTTCGGCGAGGCCTACGTGGAGCGACTGCTGGTCCTCGCCTGCATCGGGCTTCCCCTGATTTTCGTGATTCGCGGTGTGGCCGCCCTGCTCAACCGCTACTGGATCAACCAGGCGGGCTTCATCGTGCTCGAGAGCCTGCGGCTCGAGGTCTACACCCGGCTGCTCTCGCTGCCCCTCGCCTTTTTCCATCGCAACAAGGCCGGCGACCTCAACGCGCGCCTCATGTCCGACACGGACAAGATTAAGAATGTCGTGGTCGGCATCAGCAGCGACGTCGTCACCCAGCCGCTCACCCTCCTCTCCGCCCTCGGCTACCTCGCCTACCTGTCCGTCCAAAACCGCAGCGTCCTCTTCGCCCTGATCGCGATGGTCAGCGTGCCGCTCTGCATCGTGCCGATCCGCATGGCCGCCCGCCAGCTCGTGAAACGCTCCCGGCAGCTTGCCGATCAGGGCGGCGAACTCAGCGCGGTCAGCATCGAAACCCTCCAATCGCCTCTCGAGGTTCAGGCCTACAACCTCCAGTCCCGCCAGCGTGATCGTTTCGTCGTGCGCGTCCGGGAGATTTTCCGGCTGTCGATGAAGACGGTCAAATACCAGGCCGCGGTCACGCCCGCCATCGAGGTCATCTCGGTCTGCGGCTTTGTCGCCGCGCTCTACTTCGGCACGAAAAACGGGCTCACGTTCTCCTCCTTCGTCTCGCTCGCCACCGCGCTCTACCTCTCCTACGCCCCGGTCAAGAAACTCAGCGGTATCCACGCCTTGGTGAAAACCGGCGAGGCCTCGCTCGACCGCCTGGAATACGTGCTAGACACCGTAGACACCGTGCCCGAGCCGGCCTCGACCCGCGTCCCGGCCGCCGGCGCCTCCGACATCGTCTTCGACCAGGTGCGCTTCTCCTACGAGCCGCGCCCCGGCGAGACCGCCGCCGACCTCGCGCCGGCGCTCGACGGCGTCAGCCTGCGCGCCGCGCCCGGCGAGACGATCGCGCTCGTCGGCGCCAGCGGCGCGGGCAAGTCGACCTTCGTCACCCTCATCCCCCGCTTCTACGATCCGACCGGCGGCCGCATTCTTCTCGGCGGCGTGGACCTGCGGGATTTCGACAAGGCCGCGCTGCGCGACCGCGTGGCGGTCGTGCCCCAGCAGCCGCTGCTCTTCAACGCCACCTTCGCCGACAACATTCGCATGGGCCGCCTCTCCGCCACCGACGCCGAGGTCGAGCAGGCCGCGCGCCGCGCCCACATCCACGACTTCATCGCCGCCCAGCCCGAGGGCTACGCCACCCAGGTCGGCGAGCGGGGCAACACCCTGTCCGGCGGCCAGCGCCAACGCATCGCCATAGCCCGCGCGTTCCTCAAGGACGCCCCCGTCCTCATCCTCGACGAAGCCACCTCCGCCCTCGACGCCGAGAGCGAGGCCGCCATCCAGGAGGCGCTGCGCGAGCTCGTGAAGGGCCGCCTCGCCTTCATGATCGCGCACCGCTTCAGCTCCATCCGCCACGCCACCCGCATCCTCGTGTTCGAGCGTGGCCGCGTCGTGGCCGACGGACCGCACGAGCAGCTCTACGCCGGCAGCCCGATCTACCGCGCGCTCTACGACCGCCAGGCGACCTCCGGCGAAGCCAGGTCCTCCGCCTGAACCCGCCATTGACGCCCCCCGGCAAGGCCTGTGACCTGACCCGTTCTCGCATGTCCGCCCAGCCCGGCCCCACCCTTCGCGCCCTCCCGGGCGTCAACGCCCCCGTCGCCGCATGAAGTATCTGCTCACAGGCTGCGCCGGATTCGTGGGCGCGCGAACCGCCGAGCTGCTGCTCGACCAAGGCCATGAGGTCGCCGGTCTGGACGACCTGAACGACTACTACTCCCCGCTTCTGAAGCGCCATCGGCTCGACGCCCTGCAAACCCGGCCCGGCTTCCGGTTCCACGCCGGCGACGTGGGCTCGCGCGCCGACGTCGATCGCCTTTTTGCCGCCGAGCGCTCCTTCGACGCCGTCATCAATCTCGCCGCCCGCGCCGGCGTGCGCGCCAGCATGGAGGACCCGCGCCTCTACCAGCGCACCAACGCCGACGGAAGCCTCAACCTGCTCGAGGCCATGCGCCAGGCGGGCTGCGCCAAACTCGTCCTCGCCTCCACGTCCTCTCTCTACGCGGGCCGGGCCTCGCCGTTTCGCGAGAGCGACCCCGTCGACACGCCCATCTCTCCCTACGCCGCCACCAAGCGCGCCGCCGAGGTGATGGCCTACTCCTACCACCACCTCTACAAGATCGACGTCAGCATCGTCCGCTACTTCACCGTTTACGGACCGGCCGGCCGGCCCGACATGAGCCCGCTGCGCTTCATCCACTGGATCAAGCAGGGCCGCCCCATCCGCCTTTTCGGCGACGGCACCCAAAGCCGCGACTTCACCTACATCGACGACATCGCGCGCGGCACCATCCTCGCCTTGCAGCCCGTGGGCTACGAGATCTTCAACCTCGGCGGCGGCCGCCGCCCCGTGACCATGCTGGAGTTCATCCGCCTCATCGAGCAGGCGCTGGGCAAGACCGCAGTCATCGACCGCCAGCCCTTCCACAAGGCCGACATGCTCGAAACCGCCGCCGTGATCGACAAGGCCCGCGACCGGCTCGGCTGGTCGCCCGAGATCGATCTCGCCGAAGGCGTGCAGCGCACCGTCCGCTGGTATCTCGAAAACGAATCCTGGCTCGCCGCCGAACTGGCCTGAGCCTCGTCCGCAACGCACCTTTCGCCTCATGAGTTCGTCCAACGCACAGCCGCAAACCGTCATCTGCCTCAAGTGGGGCGTCCGCTACGGCCCCGAATACGTCAACAAGCTCTACTCGATGGTCGCGCGCCACACCAAGCGCCCGCTGCGCTTCGTGTGCATCACCGACGACGTCTCCGGCCTCGACCCGCGCGTCGAGACCCGCCCGATGCCCGAGTTCGACCTGCCCGAGACCTTCCGCTTCAAGGGCTTCAGGCGCATGTTCCTCTTCAAGGAGTCGCTTCACGACCTCACCGGCCCCGTCCTCCACCTCGACGTCGATCTGCTCGTCACCGGCTCCATCGACGACCTTTTCGACTACAAGCCCGAGGCGAAATACATCGTAGCGGAAAACTGGACCCAGCCCGGCCAGGGCATCGGAAACATGTCCGTCTTCCGCTACCACATCGGCTCGCAAACCAAGATCTGGGAGCGCTTCCGCGCCGACCCCCTCGGCATGTTGAAGGAATACAACAACAGCCAGACCTTCTGCAGCCGCACGCTCGGCACCTTCGAGATGTATCCGCTCGAGTGGTGCATCGGCTTCAAGCAAAGCCTCATTCCCGCCTGGCCGCTCCGCTACTTCGTCTCCCCCTACCCGCCCCCGGCCACCGCCAAGATCGTTGCCTTCACCGGCAAGCCCGACCAGGACGAGGCCCTCGTCGGCCGCTGGCCGGAGCCCAAGTGGCGCAAAC